>JAGVTM010000662.1 GCA_019136785.1 Chloroflexota bacterium
TGGTTCAGCGTTTGCTCTCGTTCATCGTGAGAACCGCCCAACCCCGCGCCCCGCTGCCGCCCCACGGCGTCAATTTCGTCCACGAAGATGATGCACGGGCTGTGCCGTTTAGCCTGTTCAAACAGGTCGCGCACGCGGCTGGCGCCAACGCCGACGAACATTTCCACAAATTCAGAGCCGGCAATGGAGAAGAAGGGCACGCCCGCCTCGCCTGAGACGGCTTTAGCCAGGAGCGTCTTGCCTGTGCCTGGGGAGCCAACGAGGAGGACGCCTTTGGGAATGCGCGCGCCAAAGGTGACGAACTTTTCTGGCTCCTTCAAGAATTCAACGATTTCTTGCAGTTCTTCCTTGGCTTCATCGCACCCGGCGACATCGTTGAAGGTAACGGTGGGGTGATCCCCCGTGAGCATCCGCGCCCGGCTTTTGCCAAAGGCGATGGCCTGGTTGTTTGTGCCTTGCGCCTGGCGGAAGATGAAGTAAATGAAGCCAATGATCAGAATGGCCGGCAAGAACAGGCTCAACAAGTTAATCCAGGCGCCGAATTGACCGGGCTTTTCATAGGTGATGGTAGCGCCATTGTCGCCGTAATAGTCGGCAGTGACGCCATATTCCCGCAGCAGTTCTTCCAGGGAAGTAACACCGCCTATCTGCGACGTGCTTGGCTGGCGCTGGCTGTTTTTGTAGATGACGGTGATCTCTTGCCCATCGCTGCCCACAGTGACTTCCTTCACCTGGCGCGCCAGGATGGATTCGGCCAATTGGCTGATGGAGATTTCGTCGCTGGTTGGCTGCGTGTTGCTCTGGCTCCACAAGATGGCTATGAGACCAATGCCAATAAGCAGATACACGAACCATTTGGTATATTTACTGGAATTCACAGAGGTGCCTCCACAGTTCTGAAAACGCTGACACGCCAGGAGTCTGGTAGCTATGGTTGCGTGTCAGGCAGACTGTCTAATTGTCCTGAACAGTTACTCAGAGTATAACAAAAAGCCAGGCGTAAAGCGAGATAGGGGGAAAGTATTCGGGGAGTATTCCGCCAAAACAACGTGGGCAGGCAATCCCAATATGGCCCGTGTTTGTGGACGGGTTTTGCCGGCAAAAAACCCGGTCGTATTAGCCGGTCCAGGCTTGAAACACCAGCCACCACAGCGGAATAAGACCCAACAGCGCTGCCAGCGCCACCAAACCCAACGCCACTGTCAGCCAGTCGCCGCCTGTTTCCACCGCACTGGTCCCTGCTGGCGGAGGTGCAGGCGTTGGCTGGCGTGGGGGAGGGTTCATTGGCGCGGCTGGCTGCCTGGCGACAGCCGGCAGCGGGGCGCGAGCGCGAATAGGGGTGGTGTCCGACAGGGCGCGTCCGGCGCGCCGGGCTTCCACCGGAATCGGGCTGGCGGTTGGTTGGCTCAGGTTGGGGCTGCCGCTGCGTTCCCGATAGGTGCTTAAGACGCGCCCCAATTGGCCTGCCGTCCGGTAGCGGCTGGCAGGTTCTTTGGTCAGCAGCTTGGCGACGATGCGCTCAAGTTGTCCAGGTACGGCGGGATTGAAGCGCGTCACGGGCGGGGCAGGTTCCTGCAAATGTTTGAGGGCCATAGCCGGTTGGGATTCGGCCTCGAACGGCAGGCGGTTGGTTAGCAGTTCAAACAGCATGACGCCAATGGCGTAGACGTCAGAGGCGGGGGTGGCTGGTTTGCCGCTGGCTTGTTCCGGCGACAGATATTGGGGCGTGCCCCAGACGACGCTGCGGATTTCCTGGCTGGCGTCGCTCACGGCGCGGGCAATGCCGAAGTCGGCTACTTTGACCCGCTCGTCGCGGGTGACAATGATATTTTGCGGTTTGACGTCGCAATGCACCAAACCCGCGCGGTGGGCGTAGCCGATGCCGGCACAAATCTGTATCGTCAAATCCAGCGCCCGGTTGATGGGCATAATCTGCCCTGACTGCATTTGCTGGCGAATGATCTGCTTCAGCGTCTGGCCCTCGACAAACTCCATGACGATGTAATACTGGTTGCCGTCCTGCCCTGTGTCATGCACCGTGACAATGTTGGGATGGGCCAGATTGGCAGCCGCGCGCGCCTCCTGGCGGAAACGCTGCAAAAATGATTCATCTCCCGTCAAACCAGCATGAAGCAGCTTGACGGCTACCAGCCGCCCCAAAATCAGGTCGTGCGCCCGATAAACCGTGGCCATCCCACCACTGCCCACTCGCTCCAGCAGTTGATACCTGTCGTTGAGTAACTGCCCTTCTCTTTGCATCACATAAATTGTATGGCGGAGTGGTCAAATCGCCAAAGGACATCAATTCACCTCGCCGCCTTGTCATCCCCTCACTCGCTCAATCCCTCACGTTCATACGCGCCGATGTCGCAGCGGGGGCCTTGCGGGCGGGACACGCCGCGTTGGTCGGTGGGGGGGCAGCGAAGCAGGGAGGCGGCGTCAGTGGCCGGGCTGCCCAGCAGCAAGGCGTGTGTCGGTGTTGTACCGCCATTGTCTTGCAATGGCCCCAAAAGGGGGTCGGTGTTGGGCAGGTCGCCTGGCCCATCCAGGTTGCAGTCATCCGTGTTAGAGAGATTGTGCCCTAACGAGATTATGATCTCGCCTGGCGTTGGACTACAATTGGTGGTTCCATTGTTGGCTACAATGCTATTGTGTAGGAGTACAAGACTACGAAATCCAGTACCAATACCATCGGTATAGGATGCGTAATTGTTCACAACTGTACTATAACTTACAATAATGGTGCCATGTCCGTTAAAGATCCCCCCCCCACTGCCGCCAACAGCATCATTTTCGGAAATAGTGCTGTTATTTATCATGACTGCCCCTCCAAACGCATTGTAAAGTCCTCCCCCATACTCCACCTGATTTCCAACTACCGTGTTCTGGGTGATGGTGCTATTATTTATCATCAACGTGCCGCCCAGATTAGCGATGCCAGCGCCTTGAGCTCCGTAACCCAGAAGCGAATCAATTTCATTGTTGCGGATAATGCTATCGTTAATGATCATCACGCCAAAGTTCAAGACGCCCATACCAGCCCCGCCCGCAATGGAGTCGCCATCGCGAATGGTCAGACCGGAAAGAGAGAGGCCAGCAGCCTGGTTTTGCAAGGCGCGGCCCCCATTCGCGCTGATGGCCAATAAATCGGCTCCTGGCCCGTTAATGCTCATCGGCTTATCCACCAACAGTTCGCTGCCATTAAGGTTGATAGCATTGGGCAACGGCAGGTCGAAATCAATAATGCCTCCTTCACATACATCTGCAATCGCCTGACGCAAGGTGTCTGGCCCGCTACTGCTCGTGCTGGTGACGGTGACCGTTGGCTGGCAGCCCGTACTTGCGGCGGCACTCTGGCTAAAGGTAAGTATAAGGACGGTTATGAGCATAACAACAACTAATATGGAGAATGGTTTGTTTCGAAATAGCCTGGTTTTCATTTTCACTACTCCTAATTGGTTAGAGGTTTGCATGTACCACTTGTTACCTGCTTACTTGCTCACTTGCCGCCTGCTCACTTATTCTTCCCCGATGACGCGGATACCCTTTCTGCTGGTGGTTGACCAGACGAGTGGCCCGTTAGTAGCGTCATCAGTAATAGGGAATTGTCCCGCTGTAAAAGGAGTTTCTACTTTCCACAACAAACTCGGTTCCGGCGTATCGTCCAAGTCAATGGCAATGACAAAGGTTGAGATAGGAACAAGTCTGCCCTCGACAATAACAAACCTTGATGCAGAGACAGTCAGCACTGGGTTACTCTCTA
>JAGVTM010000616.1 GCA_019136785.1 Chloroflexota bacterium
CCTGGTGGTATTTGCGGCGACCATCGCCATTTACATCCTGCTGCAAGCGGCGCCGGGCGACCCGCTGTCGGGCATCAACCTGGGCGGCGACCGGCGGTCGCGCTTTACCGAGCACGAGATAGACGTGATGCGGGCCAATGCCGGCCTGAACCGGCCCATCTGGTTGGGGTATCTGACCTGGATAGGCGGCGAGGATTGGGTGGACGAACTGGGGAACGCCATCGGCAACCCCGGCAGCAGCAAACAGTTGCCCGTGACGGGCACGTGGGCAGACTACCAGTTAGCCCCCTGCCGCGACGCCGGCGGCAGCAACGCCGCAGGCGAAGACCCGCTGCGAGGGTATCCCTGCCAACGGGGGATCGTGCGCGGCGACTGGGGCAAGTCGTGGAAGCTGGCGCGGGGGCAAGACGTGCTGGGCATCATCCAGGGGCGCATCAAAGACACCACCATCCTGATGGCATCAGCCACGCTGTTCTCCTTGATAATCGCCGTGCCCATCGGCATCATCTCCGCCGTGCGGCAGTACTCGGCGCTGGACTACGCCGTGACCACATTCAGCTTCTTTGGCATCTCCATGCCGGCATTCTGGTTCGGCCTGATGCTGGTCATCCTGTTCGGGCTGACCTTCAAGAACTGGGGGCTGCCCTACTTCCCCACGGGCAACGTGGTAGACCTGCGCATCCTGCCCGGCAGCATCCAGGACGCACTGGGCATCAGCGCCGGCTCCATCGGCGACCGGCTGATCCACCTGATACTGCCCACCATCATGCTCAGCCTGCTCTACCTGGCGGGCTGGAGCCGCTTCCTGCGCTCCTCCATGCTGGAAGTACTGCGGCAAGACTACGTGCGCACTGCCCGCGCCAAAGGGCTGGGCGAGCGCGTCGTCATCCTGAAACACGCCACGCGCAACGCCCTCATCCCCCTGATCACCATCGTCGTTTTCCAGATACCGGGCATCTTCGGCGGCGCGATTCTGACCGAAACCATCTTCAACTACCCCGGCATGGGGCGGCTGTTCATCTCCGCCCTGGGACAGAGCGACTGGCCCATCGTCATGGGCTACCTGTTCATCACCGCCATCCTGGTGGTCGTCGCCACCCTCGTCGGCGACCTGCTCTACACCGTAGTAGACCCCCGCATCCGCTTCGAATGACGCCCCCTCATACCTCATACCTCATACCTCATCCCTCAGGAGACCCTCATGTCCGTAGCTGAACTCGACGTAGACGCCCTGCAAGCCGAAGCCCTGCTCACCAGCAAACCCGAACCCCTGCTGCTGACCTACTGGAAACGGCTGCGGCGGCACCGCTTAGCCACCGCCAGCCTGATCATCATCGCCCTGATGCTGCTGACCGTAGTGGCGGGGCCCATGATACTGTCCCGCCAGACCTACTACAACGTGGCTCAGGGCGCGGAAGTGCCCTACAACCGCGACACGCAAGACCTGCTCAACCGCAACGCCGCCCCCTCCGCCGACCACCTGCTGGGCACCGACGAACTGGGGCGAGATGTGCTGATGCGGCTGCTGCTGGCGGGGCAGCTCTCCCTGTTCATCGCCTTCACCGTCACCATCTTCCAGGAAACCATCGGCATCTTCATCGGCGCCGTTTCCGGCTACTTTGGCGGCATGGTGGACAACATCATCCAGCGCATCGTGGAGTTCATCATCATCCTGCCGGGGCTGCCGCTGCTGCTGACCCTGTCGGCGCTGCTGCGCAACGTCACCATCCCATTCCTCAAACCCGAGTGGGGGCAGGCGGTGGTCATCATCCTCATCCTGGTGGCGTTGGGCTGGACCGGCTCCTGCCGCCTGGCGCGCGCCATGGTGCTCAGCCTGCGTAACCAGGAGTTCACCGAAGCCTCCAAAGCGTTGGGACTGTCCGACCTGCGCATTATCGTGCGGCACATGCTGCCCAACGCCCTGCCGCCCATCATCGTCAGCGCCACGCTGGGGTTTGGCGGGGTGATTATCTACGAATCGGCGTTGAGCTTCCTGGGTTTCGGCATCCAGCAGCCGGTGGCTACCTGGGGGAACATGCTGCAAGACGTACAGAAAGACATGTTCACCGCGCCGTGGAAGGCATTCTATCCGGGCTTCGCCATCTTCGTCACCTCGCTGGCATTCAACTACTTCGGCGACGGCTTGCGCGACGCCCTCGACCCGCGTCTCAAGTTGTAAAGTGGCCAAATGCCGGCAAAAACGCTTGAAATCGAAATACAAAATAGAGTATAATGGCAGCATCGTTTCTCGTCCGTTGTAGTTTCCCAAACTGGAGGAAAAAATGAAAAACTTCGTAAGGATTTGTGTTCTTATGGGGCTGTTTGCCATTGCTCTGTTTGTGGCTATGCCACACCAGCAGGCTGCCGCCTCGGCCGCCCAGGCTGACCGGATTGTCCGCAGCGGCAATACCGTAGTCAATCTGGACACGATGGAAGTCACCTTTTTAGGGGCGGAGGCCGTTTCCCCGGCTACCCCCACCGCCGAAGTCTTACAGAATCCTGGATTTGAAAGCGGCGCGTTGAATCCCTGGTATACCACAGGTAACCAGTGGACTGTGACCAGTTCTGGCTGCCAGAGCGGTTCTTATTGCGCTACGGATATTGGTAATTACTGGATTCGTCAGGACTTTGCCGGCATTCCCGGCAACCAGATCACCAGCATTACCCTGTGGAGCCGCCAGCCAGAAGCGGCTATTCAGGCCGTTGACCTGATGTACTCGGATGGTTCTTACTACGAGGACATCATTTTCCCCACCGCCACCTGGCAGCAGTTCGACGTGACTGCCTGGCTTGATCCTAACAAGACGCTGACAGGCATTCGCATCTGGGGATATTCGGGCGGCGGCCCTGATCCCGACGTTACTGTAATTGACAACGTCTCCATCATGACGGCGGGTTGTGGCTCACCCAGTACCAGCGTAAGCGCCAATCCCAACCTGGTTTTGGGCGTTTCTGTGGGCAGCAACAACGTCTACTGGATCGTGCGCTTTACGTTCGCCAATGGCAGCAGCCAGAACGTAGTACAGACGGGTCTGCCCGCCTGCTTCAGCAACACCTTCAATACCAATTACGTTCCCACCAATCCGCCGGTGACGCAGATTTGTTCCTTCCTCTATGATCCGACGGTGCCAGGCGTGGTCGCTTACGACTGCATCAATGTAGTGCAGTAGTGAGCCCATAGTCAGAGAGCTATCTATAGCTGCCCTCTGAGCTAAGTGAGCGTCTAAAAATAACTTCCCATTTTCAGATTGGTTCATTCTCCAAGAATGAACCAATCTTGGGGGGAACTAAATTCTGGACGATCACTAAGGAGCGTTTGCAGATAAAACGGAGATGCGCCAACAGCGCATCTCCGTTTTTTTTGCCCATTTTCAGCCTGACACCCATTTTTCATCTATGGTTGACACGGCAGCGCAGGGGGGGTAAAATGTGCAAGTGCTTTGTTAGATAATTATCGAACAATGACTGGAGACAAACCCATGCGACTGGGCGGAACGGCTATCCCTTTTGCTGCCATATGCGACAATGATCAGATGGTTGGTGACCGGGCGAACGGCAGATGGGCGGGTGGGTCTGCCGGCAGCAGACCCATTCCTAAAGGCGTGCAGTTGTGGTGAAGGCGCTGCATCGAAAGTCAGGCTATCCAGCCCCGCATGTTACTGGCGCGACATGCGGGGCTTTTTATTGCCCAAAACGTCAGGGCTAACCTTTTGTGGACAGGCTCAGGCAACGGGCGATTCGTCACCAGAAAACAAAACGGC
>JAGVTM010000104.1 GCA_019136785.1 Chloroflexota bacterium
ATTGCTGGTGGATTTGCAAGAGGGCAAACAAATCTTCGCCCAAAATGGGGGGTGATTTTCCCAAATTGCCCGCCCGATTTTGGAAAATCGGGCTACTGAGGTCTTCCGCTTTTCCGAAGCATCCCGTTCCTCTGAGGTAAATGGGATGCTAAACGCCACGGACTCCGCTCAGCATGACAATGCCGCGCCAATATGATTTCTACTGGCTGAAGCACGTTGATGGCGCCCATTCTAACCTGCTTCAGCAGGTTTTTATCTCAGCCGCCGGTTTCAACCGGCGGTGAAAGAGCGAAACTCGTTCAAACAATCTGCGCCATCTGCCTGATCTGTGATTAGAACCGCCCCCTGGCCTCCTCCCATTAACCATTCACAAGCGGTGTCTTCACCGCCATTCACCCATTCACCAATTAACTATTCCCCCCCTCTGCCTGAGCCTTTTCCCCGTTCTGCCTACGCACACGGCTCCCCCGATGTTATAATCCGCCCATGAACTCCAGCAAAAGACGCTTCTTCCCCGCCTCCTGGCTTCACCTGCTATTTGTCCTGGCTGCCATCCTCCTGTTGGCGCTCCTGCTGCGGCAGGACAGACCCGACCGGTTGCAAGCCGCCGCCGCCAAAGCCCACTTCCTCGACGTCAAATCCCTGGGCGGCTTAGCCCTCAACCAATCCTTTGTCCACGAACTGGCTCTGGCGCACGCCCCCCTTGCCGAACTGCTTGCCGGCAAAAGCGCAGACTTCATCTCCGCCGTCCGTCTCAGCTATGGCGAAAGCGGCGACTGGCGCAGCCAGGGCTGCCAGGCGTACAACTGCGCCCTCCTCACCTTCTACAACTACACCGACGGCGGCGTCATCGAAGCCCTGCTCAACCTGGACAACAACCGGTTGCTCGACCAATGGCTCAACCCCATTGCCCGCCCCGCCGCCAGCGAACTCATCACCGCCCGCGCCCTGGCTATCGCCAACGCCGACCCCCGCGTCCGCGCCGTCCTCGGCGACGTTCGCTCCCTCGACGCCGCCATGGCCCCCATGTCCGGCTGGCTGCAAGACGACGCCTGCGCCCAGGATTGGTGTCTTGACCTCACCTTCCACGCCCCCGACGGCAGCGGGCGCATCTTTCACGTCTTCGTCAATATGCAGCGCACCCAGGTTGCCCGCACCTTCTACAGCCGCGCCCGCGTCGCCCGCGCCTACAATCCCCCCCTCACCGAAATCCTGGCTGCCCAAAACGACCTGTTCAACAACGGCTGCCACGAACAATACGGCTGGAACGTCTGTTGGGACATGACCGCCCACGACGGCGTCAACTTCCGCGACGCCACCTACAACAGCACGCCCATCTTCTCCAGCATCAAGCTGGGGCAGGTGGAAGTCTGGTATCCCAGTTGGCCCGGCGGCTACCGCGACGAAATTGGCTTCCAGGCTGCCGTGCCGCCCAAGTTTGGCACCCAGGTTACCGACCTGGGCGACGGCTTTGAAGTGCGCCAGTTGTTCACCGAACCGTTCGACTGGCCCAACTGTATTTGCTGCTACCGCTACGAACAAATCATCACCTTCTACGCCGACGGCAGCTTTGCCCCCCGCTTCATCTCCCACGGCCCTGGCTGCGACGACCCTTCCACCTATCGCCCCGCCTGGCGCTTAGACCTCAACCTGGACGGGCAGGCAGACGAACAGGTATGGACGTGGCAGGCAGGGGAGTGGTCGGAACTGCAAACGGAAACGGAATTCGACCTCTATCAAGACACTTCCCCCCTGGACGAAAAACTGGCGCTGGTCTCTGAAAACCTGACCTATCGCTGGCAGCCCACCCGCAACGATCCGTTCGGCGTAGACGAAGCCCGCATCTTCGTGCTGCGCGCCAACGAAGGGGAGGGGGATGGCCCTATTTTGACGGGCCCCGCCAACACCTTCCAACCCCCCAGCCAATGGCTCAACGATGAGTCCCTCGCCGGGCAGCAGGCCATCATCTGGTACGTGCCCATTCTCAAAACAAAGAAAGGCGGCCCCTGGTGGTGCATGCCCGATCCCGCCCCCGATCTTTCTCCCTGCGAAGCCATCGTCCGCCTGAAACCGGGCGCGCTTTCCGCCGAACCAACTGCTGACGAACTGACGCAGATGCCGCCCACGCCCACCCGCCCTCCCGTGGGCACGCCCGCCGCCACCCCCACCCCCGCCAAAGTCGAGGGCAGCGACGCCGTGACCATCCTCACCAACGCCGGCTGTACAAGCTGCCATCAAATTGGTGACCTGGGCGAAGCGCACAAAGTTGGTCCCGACCTGTCTGGCATTGGCATAAACGCCGCTGCTCGCCAGCCAGACGTCACCGCCGCCGATTACCTGCGCCAATCCATTCTGCAGCCTGACGCCTTTATCGCCCCTGGCTGCCCCAACAGCGACTGCCTGCCCAACATCATGCCCCAGGATTACGGTTTGCGCCTGACCGAGGCGCAGTTACAAACCGTCATTGAGTTCCTCTTGCAGCAGACGGCTGCCGCGCCCGCCCCCGCGCCGTCGGAGTCTGCGCCCACGCTGCCCCCCGGCGTAGGCGAAGCCGCCGCCACCGCCACGCCTGCGCCGCTGCCGGCAGACAACCCCGACGCCCCTACCACCAGCCTGCTGCTGCCCGTTGGTCTGGGATTAGCCCTTATCCTGCTCCTCACTTTTGCCTTGCGCCGTCGCGCCGCGCCCGTCCCGCCGGACACATCCACTTTGCCAGACGACGCGCCTCCTGACGCCGCTGCCTGAAAACGCTGCTGCCGTGTTCAAGCTCTTCTACTGCGACCACTTTGTGCTGCCTCTGCCGGCAGACCACCGCTTCCCTATGAGCAAATACGCCCGGCTGCGCCAGGCCGTCCTGCAGGCGGAACTCACTGCCCCCGAAAACGTCAACGAACCCCCCGCCGCCGCCGACAGCCAGCTTCGCCGCGCCCACACTCCCGACTATCTGGCGCGCGTGCAGCAAGGCGGCCTGACGCCTCAGGAGATGCGGCGCATTGGCTTTCCCTGGTCGCCGCAAATGGTGGAACGTTCCCGCCGCTCTGTGGGTGGAACCATCGCCGCCTGCCGCGCCGCCCTGCGCTGGGGCAGCAGCGCCAACCTGGCCGGCGGCACGCACCACGCCCACGCCGGTTGGGGGCAGGGCTTCTGCGTCTTCAACGACGCCATCGTCGCCGCCCGCGCCATGCAAGCCGAAGGTTTAGTGCGCCGCGTCATCCTCATAGATTGCGACGTGCATCAGGGCAACGGCTCCGCCGACATTGCCGCCGCCGACCCCACCATCTACACTTTTTCCATTCATGGGGAGAAAAACTTCCCGTTCCACAAAGCCCGCAGCGACCTGGACGTGGGCTTGCCCGATGGCACGACAGACGCGCCTTATCTGGCGGCGTTAGCTCCCGCCCTGGAGCAGGCGCTGGAAGAAGCGCAGGCGGGTCTGGCTATCTACCTGGCTGGCGCCGACCCGTTCGTGGGCGACCGCTTTGGCCGCCTCTCCCTTACCAAAGCCGGCCTTGCCGCCCGCGACGAACTGGTGTACGCCCTGTGCCGGCATCATCGCCTGCCCATCGCCACCGTTATGGCCGGCGGCTACGCCCCCAACATCCAGGACATCGTAGACATCCACCTCCAAACCCTAACCCTGGCCGCCCAATCCACCCCCAATTAACCATTCACCCATTCACCAATTAACCATTCTCCCTTCCCTCATACCTCATACCTCATACCTCATACCTCATACCTCATACCTTCTCCACCAC
>JAGVTM010000387.1 GCA_019136785.1 Chloroflexota bacterium
GATCAACCGTCCGCAGCGCCCCCATCTGGCGCAGGCGCTGCTCGATCAGGTGCGCCACTTTTTGGGCATCGCCATCCAGGTTGGTAAACGGCGCGTCAAAGCCGTAAGCGGTCAATACCTCTTTTACTAAACCGGCAGTGGTTAGCTGGCGGGCATGTGTGCGGTGAACGGGCGTGCGGGCGGTCGTTGGCGGCGTTTCGTAATCAGTCGCCACAAATTCAATTTGGGGATTGACGCCAATGGTGGCAAAGATACGGCGGGTAATGGAGTTAAAGAAGGTTTCTGCCAGTTCCCAGTCGTCATGATCAAAGATAAGGCCAGAGTAAACGGCTTTCATGCCGGCCCAGATGAACCTGTCCTCCAGGCGGGCATCCAGCAGTCCCTGAATGCGGCGCACCACCTGGTCAACCACCTGGCGATAGAGCGCCAGGCGCAGCGCGGCATCTGTCTGCATTCCGCGCCAATCTCTGGCAGCAAAGCGTTCGCCAGCCCGCCGCGTGATGGCTCTAAACTGCTGACGATACGTTAAGAACGCTTCATGGATGGCAAAAGCGCCAATGTTAGCCACCCGGCTGTCGGTAAGGCGAGAACTCATTTTCGTTTTAGCTGCCCCAGCAAAGCCATCATTTTCTCATTGCCGCCGGCGGGGGGCCGCCATTCAACGTGAACTGCCGCCGCCCCTTGCGCCGTAAGGCTGTCATAGAAAGATTCCAGACCTATGTTAATGGCAGCCAGCGGTGGCTGCAAAGTGGTCAAAGGCACGGACGGGAAATCTGTAACCACCTGCGCCCCCCAGCGCCGCGCTACCGTTTCCACCAGCGCGCTCATTTTGTAATAGACAACTGCTCCGGCGGCAACCAATCGTTCCGCCTGATCAGACAATCCTTGCGGATCAGCATCTGTGCCCACCAACAACACCGCCACTTCGACCGGACGTTGCGCTTTCACGGCGGCAATGGCTGGAGCCAGTTCCGCCGCCGGATGCGGATGCGCCCCTTCCCCTAACACTACGTCCAACACAATTAGCCCCACCTCTACGTCAGCAGCCTCCTGGCGCAGCCGTCGCAGCCGCTGTTCATGGTCAAGCATGGGGTGCAGCCGTCCCTGCGTAAAGGCATCCGCGCCCATGTCCAGAATGGTGTGCCCCTGGCTGCGCGTGAGTTGGGGCAGCGCCTGCGCCGGGCGCAGCGGCACGTTGCTGTAAAGGGGCAGCAGCAAACCCTGCCAGGCCAGCATGGCTTCATAAGCCAGCGTCCCGCCGGAAAACAGACCGCGCACATAGCCGCTGGCAGGGGGTGCAGTATCCGATGCCGGCAGGCGCGCCTGTCCCAGGCAGGAGACAGCCTGCTGCGCTGCGTCCTCCAGGCTAAGGGCCATAATCAGGCGGTCGCCTACTCGCCCTAATGTGGGTGGATACCCCATGAAGTATACGACGACTGGCTTGCCCACGTTTTGGGCTGCCGCCAGCAAGTGGGCAGCCACCTCCGGCGCGGGGGGCTTGGATACCAGGACGATGACTGCGGTGTCCGCGTCGCGGCGCAGCAAATCCAGCGCTTGCAGCGCGGTAATGCCGCCGACTTCTGGCGACAGGTCCCGCCCGCCTGTGCCAATTGCCTGGGAAACGCCAGCGCCCAACGCATGAATGCGGCTGGTGATCGCCTGCAGACCTGTGCCTGAGGCGCCAATCAGGCCAATTGCGCCTTGCCGTACGCGGTTGGCAAAGCCCAATCCCACGCCGTTGATGATAGCTGTGCCACAATCTGGCCCCATCAGCAGCAGCCCGGCATCCCGCGCCTGCCGCTTTAGGACCAGTTCGTCTTCTAAAGAAACATTATCACTGTAAAGAAAGATGTTCTTGCCGGCATCCAGGGCAGTTCGCGCCACATCAGCAGCATAACGGCCGGGCACGGAAATCAGAACCCAGTGGGCTGCGGGCAGCATTCGGGCAGCGGTCGCCAGGCTGCGCGGGCGAAACGATTGGCTGGCGCCAGGGCGACGTTTCTGAATCAAGCTGTCTACCTGGGATAGGGCAGCCTGGGCGGTAGCAGCGTCTGCGGCTTTGACCACAATGAGCAAATCATCGGACGCAGCCTGGCCGGCGGCTGGGGGCAGCAGGTCACTGCCCGCCAGGAGTTCACGATTGGCGGAGGTGGCCATGACAATGCCGGCATCTTCCACCCCCGGCAGCGCCGCCAGTTCGCGCTGCAGCTGCATCAACACCACCGAATCAAAATAGGCGCCTGCCCGAATCTCAAACTGCGTCACACTCATAGATAAGCCACTCCAAACCAATGCGGGTATTGGTAATTCCTTCGCCGGCGCATTATACCCCGGCAGGGAGCAAAAAAAAGCCCCTGGCGCAAATTTGCGCCAGGGGCCGCCAGTCACTTAAACGGAATCAATCGAATCTGGAGACTACGGGTAGCTTAACCAAAGCTGCCAGGTGCCTGAACCCTGGTAGGAGCGAATATACCAGAGATAGTAACCTGAAGTACCATTGTAAGTGATCTCTTCACTGGACGTGGCGCCAAGCGAACTGGCAACCACACTCCAACCGCCAAACGCGCCGCGCTTCAGCAGGTAGAGGTCAAAGTCGGGGCCAGTCCCTTCCAGGCACAGTTCATGCGTGCCAGAACCAGCCGAATACCAGTCGTAATCCACATCACCGGTGCCGCTCAGGGAGCCAGTGAAGTCCGGGTTGCCTTCGCACGCGCCTGGGCCAGGCCCGCCGCCTTCCAGCAGGGAGTACAGCAGCAGGTTGGGAGAACCGTTGCCAGGATTGCCCACAACGCCAGCGGTAGCAGTAGCCACAATCTGCGCCCCGGTGGTAGCCGGAGAGTCAGAGGGATGCGCTTGCAGCCAGAGGGCGGCAACGCCCGCTACGTGCGGCGAAGCCATTGACGTTCCGCTAATGGTGTTCGTGGCATTGTCGCTGGTATTCCAGGCAGACGTAATGTTTTCGCCAGGAGCAAAGATGTCCAGGCAAGAACCATAGTTGGAGAAGCTGGAGCGGTTGTCGTTGCTATTGGTAGCGCCAACCGTGATGGCGGCAGCGACGCGAGCGGGGGAGTAGTTGCAGGCGTTGGCGTTAGAGTTGCCGGCAGCAATCGCATAGAAAACGCCGTCGTTAATGGAGTTAATGACTGCGTTGTCCATTGAATTAGACGGGCTGCCGCCCAGGCTCATGTTCGCCACAGCAGGGCTGTTGCCCGTGTGCTGGCTGGTCACCCAGTCCACGCCTTCGATAACGTCGGAGGTAGGACCAGAACCATTGCAGCCCAAGACGCGCACCGAGTAGAGGGTGATCTGCTTGGCAACGCCATACGTGCTGCCGCCCATCGTGCCCGAAACATGCGTACCATGACCATTGCAATCATTGATACCATTATTGTCGCCCGTGGCATTGTAGCCGCCAGCGACGCGACCACCAAACTCATTGTGCGTGGTGCGGATACCCGTGTCAATTGTGTAGACCTTGACGCCAGCGCCCGTGTAGTTGTAGATATACTGTTGGTTCAATGGCAGATTGCGCTGGTCAATGCGGTCCAGACCCCACGTCGGGTTTGGTTGCACGTCAATGATAGACATCATTTGGTCAGCTTCGACGTATTCCACCGCCGAATTGGCGCGGACAGCATCCAGGGCTTTGGCGGGCAGATAGGCGGCAAAGCCGTGCAAAGCATCCGTATAGGTGTGGCCAACTCGACCACCCAAAGCCGTGACTGCGTCCATAACGGCAG
>JAGVTM010000001.1 GCA_019136785.1 Chloroflexota bacterium
GCCGCCCGTTTCTTCCCCATTGCCCTCCATTGGCAGCGCCTGATCACAGAACAGGCGCAAACATTAGCCAGAGCCGGCGAAGAAGGTCAGGAAATTGACAACCCTTACATTTTTGGCGTGCCGCTGACGGCGCAGCAGCACATTTTTGTGGGGCGCATTGACATCAGCCGCCGCATTGAACAGCAAATATTGGACCAGCGCCATCCGCCGCTCTTTCTGGATGGGCAGCGGCGCATGGGCAAGACTTCCCTGCTGCACAACCTGGGACGGCTGCTGCCTAACGCCATCATCCCGCTCTATGTAGATGGGCAGGGGTTGGCTGGCTGCCAAAATTATGCCGACCTGCTGTATAACACCGTGTGGCAAATCAGAAGGTCGGCGGCGCAGCAGCGGCAGTTGTCGCTGCCCGCTTTGGAGCGCAGCAGTTTAGCCAGCAAACCGTTCCCGGCGTTCAATGATTGGCTGAGGCAGGTGGAGGAAATCCTGCACAGCCAGAATCAGGCGGTGGGGCTGCTCATTTTTGACGAGTTTGAAGCGCTAGACGCTATCTTGCAGCAGCGCCAACTGGATGAAGCCATCATCATGAATCTGCTGCGCCACCTGATCCAGCACCGGCCCGCTTTCCGGCTGTTGTTTGCCAGTTCCCACCCGCTGGAAATGTTTGATCATTGGGCCAGCTACCTCATCAACACCCAGGTGCTGCACTTGAGCTATTTGCAGGAGGCAGAAACGCGGCAGTTGGTGGAACGGCCCGTGCTTGGATTTGCCTTGCAGTATGAGGTAGATGCCGGCAATTTCGTCTGCCGCCTGACGCGCGGTCACCCCCATCTGGTGCAGTTGTTGTGCTATGAAATCGTCAACTCCAAGAACGAACAACCGCCGCCGCAGCGCTTCCTGGCAGACATCAGCGATGTGCAGACTGCGCTGGCGCGGGCGCTCAAGAGTGGGCGCTTCTTCTTTGTAGACATCGAACGGAATCAGGCGGGCAAAGAGGGGGTAGCCGTACTGCGCTTCCTGGCTCAGGCTGCCGCTGACGGCCCGGCGCCCGCAAACCGGCTGCGGCGTCAATTTGGGGATGGGGTAGACGCCATATTACGCCAGTTGGTGCAGCGGGAGCTGATTGAGCCGGTAGACGATGGCTATCAATTCCAGGTGGAGATGATCCGCCACTGGTTTATCGGCGGGTAAGGCAAGTGGGGAGCATTCGCGCCCGGAGGCATCTCAGCGGCGGCGGGTAATGGTGGACGCTTCGGGAGAACCAACGGGCAGTCGCACTTGAAAGGCGCTGCCTTTGCCCAGTTCGCTGCGGGCTTCGATCCGTCCCCCATGCGCTTCCACCAGTTCCCGCGTAATGGCCAACCCCAAACCAGAGCCGCGCCGTTCGTCAGTGCGCGCCCGCGACTTATCCACCTGGTAGAAACGTTCAAAAATACGGCTCAACTCGTCGGCGGGAATGCCTGGGCCAGTATCCTGCACTATCACGTTGACGGCGCGGTCGCTGTGCCCGTTCAGGCTGATGTGCACGCGCCCGCCGGCGGGCGTATGCGTCAAGGCGTTGTCGGTCAGGTTGGTAAAAACCTGCATCAGGCGGTCGGCGTCGCCCAACACAGGGGGCACAGGCTGCAAATCCAGCGTCAGGCGCACGTCTTTTTGCTGCGCGGGCAGAGCCAGATTGCGCTGCACCTGGGTTAGTAGCTGTCCCAAATCCAATAGTTCGCGGTTAAGTTTGAGCTGACCGGATTCAATGCGCGCCAGGTCCAAGAGTTGGTTGACCATGCGCGTCATACGCTCGGCTTCGCCGTGAATAATGCCGGCAGTCTGCTGTATCTCCTGCGGCGTGGCGATCATGCCATCTAACATCGCCTGGCTCCAGCCGCGCACCGAAGTCAGCGGCGTTTTCAAGTCATGGGAGACATTTGCCACAAAATCCCGCTGCGCCTGCTGGCTGGCTTTCACCTGGGTTGCCATGCTGTTAAAGCTGGCGGACACTTGCTGCACTTCCGTGGGCCCCGCCGGTGCTATCTGCTGCTCATAATCCCCGGCGGCAATGGCTGTGGCGGCGCCCGCCAACTGCTGCAATGGCCGGGCCACGGAACGGGTAATGAGAAAAGCCAGCAAGATAGCCAGCAAGAAAGCCACCAGACCGGCTGAACAGAGCGGACGCAAGAATGTGTCGCGGAAAAATTGGGCAGCGGATGGCTCCTGCTGGGCAAAAGCCAGCACCAGTCCCCCCAGATGCCTGTCAGGCACAACCTGGGCATACAGCAGCCATATTTGACCGTCAGGGGCGCGCAGCCGCGCCGCCAGCACGTTGGTATCGGTGCGGATGGCGCTGCCCAGAGATTGCATGTTGCTGAATACCTGTCCTGACCATTTTTCGCCCGTGTCATAGACGACTTGCAGATTGGCTGGTCGCATCAGCAAAATGCGGGTGTCCTGAGCAGACGCCGTTTCCCCCAGAACTTGCAAGATGGCTTCCTCGTTGGTAATGCCGGCATCGTACAACCGGTTCAACTCCCGCCGCGTGCCCAAACTAACCGCCGCCAGCTTGCCCAGCGTAGCCACGCCCCTGTCTGCCGTGCTCAACGCCGACACCAGCAGCAAGGTGACAGTCAAGATCACCAGCACAGCGGCGATAATGACCGTATAAGATAGCAGCAGCCGGCTGCGCAGACTCTTAAACATGATGGGCTATTGTAACCTGACTTTGTATTCCCGTTGTGGCGAAATTGTAATCAGAGTGTAAATCCTGGCCCCCACGCGCGACACACCTGCCAGCAGCACCTCCGACAGCAGCTACCCGGCCACGCCCGACTTCCCTGATCCGTTACCCGTTCTCCGTTGTCTGTTTTCCGTTAACTGTTAACCAGTTTATACCCCATCCCCCACACAGTCTCGATCTGCACCCTGCTGTCCCCTAGTTTTTCGCGCAGGTGCGCCACGTGAACGTCCACCGTGCGCGTTTGCCCGTAAAACTCATACCCCCATACCAGGTCCAGCAGTTGATCGCGCGACAGCACAATATTGACGTGATCCATCAGGGTCAGCAGCAGGTCGAACTCTTTGGCGCGCAGGTTCAGGCGTTCCCCGCGCAGCAGCGCCTCGCGGCTGGCGGGATCAATGGTCAGGTCGCCTAGCTGGCGGATTTTGCCCGGCGCAGCGCTAGCAGCAGATGTGCTGCGGCGCAAAATAGCCCGCACGCGGGCCACCAGTTCGCGGGGATTAAACGGTTTGGTCAGATAGTCATCCGCCCCCATTTCCAACCCGACGATTTTGTCAATATCGTCGTCGCGGGCGGTGAGCATGAGGATGGGCAGATTGCCGGCAGCGCGTAAATGCCGGCACACCTCCCACCCATCCATCTCTGGCATCATCAAATCCAGCACCACCAATGCCGGCGGCGACTGTCGCACCTGCGCCAGCGCCTCCGCCCCGTTGGTAGCCGCCTGTACCTGGTATCCTTCCTTCTCCAGGTACAGACGCACCAGATCGCGGATGTGCGCTTCATCATCTACGATCAGAATGCTTTCGCTGGCCATTACTTCTTCTTTTTTGGAACCAGAGCCACTGCCTCAATCTCCACCAGCGCCCCCAACGGCAGCCCGGCCACGGCCACCGTTGAGCGCGCCGGGCGCGTGTCGCCAAAAACACGGGCGTAGACCTCATTCATAGCGGCGAAATCGCTCATTTGCTGCAAGAATACGGTCGTCTTGACCACATGTGCCAGGGAAGTGCGGG
>JAGVTM010000225.1 GCA_019136785.1 Chloroflexota bacterium
GTGGAATCTGCACCACGAAATCAACCTGCGCTCCTTCAAAGCTGGCGAAATGATCGCCTTCCGCAAAATATTCGAGCGCATCCCCTACAAAACATCTGTGGACGAAGCCAGCATCGAACCTGTCGTGCGCGGACAGGGTTACCAGGTACGTTACGTGCCTGACGCCGTTGTGTCCAACAAAGGCCCCGAAACCGTCGCTGATTTCCTGCGCCAACGCCGCCGTATTTACTCTGGTCACCTCGACGTGAAAGTGCTGCTAGGTTACTCTGTCAGCACCATGGGTGCGACCAAAGTGCTGCGGCTGCTGCTGCGCCGTCTGGATTGGCGACCCAAACAGTTTGTGTGGACATGGCTCGTTGTCGCCCTGGAAGCGTATGGTCGTTTCCTCGGCTGGCGCGACTTCAAGAACAAGCGCGATCACACCGTTTGGGAAGTTGCCGTTACCACCAAAGAACTGGAAACACCCTGAACGAAACAACATGAACTCTATGCTCGGCGTGCTGGCGAAGATACCAGTCTTCCGGCTGTATCGTCGCTTTGGCTGGCCTCAAACCCTGCCTGTCAATATTACCCTTTCCCCCTCACCCAAATGTAACTCCCGCTGCCTCACCTGCAACATCTGGATGAAACGGGAAAATGAACTGCGTCTGGATGAGTGGGACAGGGTGCTGGCGTCATTGGGCCGCGCGCCATACTGGTTCACCATTAGCGGCGGGGAGCCGCTCATGTTTCCCAAAATTGTAGAACTGGCGCAGCTTGTTTACAAACATTGTCGCCCAGGCATCATCAATATTCCCACCAACGGCATTCTCCGCAGCGGGCCAGAACGGGTGCGGACTATTCTGGAAAGCTGCCCAGACAGCCAGCTTATTATCAACCTGTCGCTGGATGGCGTTGGCCAGAAGCATGATTTTATTCGCGGCGTCATGGGCAACTTCGAAAAGTTTGAGGAGCGATTGCAGCAATACTTTGAATTGCGCCGCGAGTTTTCCAACCTGGCTGTGGGTATTCATTCCGTTGTATCGGTCTTTAACGTCCACGATCTGGATGAACTGATCGCCTACGCTGACCAATCCGCTGCCGACCAGTTCATCACGGAGATAGCCGAGCCGCGCGTTGAGCTGGATACCGTCGGGCTGCCGATCACACCCGATAAAGCCGCCTACGCGGCAGCCATTGACCAGCTAATCGCTTATGTTAACAAACACCAATATCGCGGCGTTTCCCGCATAACGGAGGCTTTTCGCGTCGAATATTATAGGCTGGTGAAACGCATTCTGGACGAGCAAGACCAGGTAATTGCCTGTTATGCAGGTTGGGCCAGCGCTCAGATTTATGCTGATGGTACCGTCTGGCCCTGCTGCGTGCGTGCCGATAACCTGGGCAACCTGCGCGACCACAATTATGATTTCAAAGCGATCTGGTTTGGCGAGAAGATCAAGGAAGTGCGGCGCAGTATCGCCGCCAAAGAATGTTACTGTCCCCTGGCGAACGCTTCCTACACCAACATGCTGCACGATGTGCCCACGCTGACCAAAGTTGCCGCCAAGGTGATCACCCCCGACTCCATTCGCGTCAATTGAAGGATTTGTACCCACATCCCCCGCTTCGGTAACACCCCAGTAAATCGTGGTGATTTCTTTAACCGTCTACCGGCCCCGCAAAGCGAGCGCTTCGGCGAGCAGCCCCGCATCGTCCGGCGCGGACGCATCGTCCGGCGCGGACGCATCGTCCGGCGGCATCAGCGACGGGCAATTTCGGGCGCGTCTGCGCCCGAAATTGCCCATAAAAATGGGTGTCAGCCCCCACCGCAGGTGGGGCTGCCGCCGCAGGCGGGGCTGACACCCACCGCGATTAAGTGCAGCGCTACCCCCGCTTCACTCCGCCAGGTCTAAGATAATGGGCACAGCCACGCCGCCGCGATGACCAAAGGTGTTCTCCAAAGCAGCCGTGATAATGTTACGACCCGCATTTGCCTGACTGCGCGTCAGCGTAATCGGAATATCTACAAAGCCCTGCTGGTTCATAGTGCCCGTATAATACGCCACTCCTACCAGACTGTTTAGCTCATAGGGTTCTAAATCGAATCCCCCGCCCGGCACACCATCGGTAAACAAACCTCCTTCCCCCACCATCAACCGGATCATATGCCCGGCAGGGCCGCTGACTCGTACCAGTTGAGCCGGCTCGGTTACAGTCATTGGCGGAAATGGCGCGCCAATGACGCTCAAAGAAGGTACAGGCGGCAGGTCAGCCCGGATCACGGCTTCCGCGCCGCTATGGCTGCCTGGAACAGGAGCCAGTTGAGCGCTTACGTCCAGACCGCTGGCAAAGCTAACAATTATGGTGGCGCCTGTCATCTCTAACCCGGAAATGCTACCTGCCTCATTAGGCCCAGGCCCGGCTGCCCCGCGAATGCTGGTGGGATCCACATCCACTGAAAAACCGATGCTTTCGCCAGAACCAAAATCTGTAAAGTGTAGGTCGAGAATATCATAGCCGCCATCATGTGCCAGCAGATAACTGTGACCGCTGAAGCCAACAGGTTGGGGCATGGTGTCAATCTGTAAATCTTTGGCGACCAGGTCGCCCGCCAGGCCATAGGGATCAAACACCAGATCAGGCAAGATAGCTGTGCGCAGGTCAATGCGCACCTGGACAATGATTTCGCTGCCCGGCGAGTCGTTGGACAGGTTAAACGCACCTGGGGTAAACGTGCTGGCGTTGATAGCTTCATTGGGCGTGACAATGAGACGGGCGGCGGGTATGGCGGGTGGAGAGGGGGCATGCTCCAGGAATGGTAGGTAAACGAAGCGGTCAGCCTGCACATGAGCCCCGGCTGGCTGTCCGCCAAACCCCATCAGGATGAAGCCGCAGATTAGCAAAACCGTCCACCATTTCATGTCAACGCCTCTCGGTGCGGAAAGATGGTTCTATCTGGCAAGTTACCCAACGTTGCCGGCAATTGTAGCCGTTGGTCTGGTGGTTCACAAATCAGGCTGCCGGCCGGCAGGCGCGTGCATGTCCCCATGTAGACTGTCCGTCTACCAATAGTGGGGCAGGCTTGTAGCTTGTTACGCCTTTTTTTCGTACACTGGGGGCATGAAAGTTGTGGTAACGGGTGCAACAGGTTTCTTGGGGGCGGCTTTAACCCAGGCGATGTTGCGCCAGGGAGCAGACGTGCATGTGGTGGTGCGGCCCGGTTCGCCGTGTAGTCGCCTGCACGGGCTGCCGCTGACAGTTCATGAAGCCGAAATAACGCAGCCCGAGTCGCTGGCGGGACTGTTTCGGGAGGCGGAGTGGGTGGTACACGCTGCCGGCATTCTCGGCCAACCTGGCGTCTCCGAAGCTGACTACCAGCGCATTAACGTTCTGGGAACCCGCCACGTTTTGCAAGCCATTAGCGACAGCGACGCACACCCGCGGACGCTGCACGTCAGCAGCGCTGGCGTGCTGGGGCCATTACTCCCCGGCGCGGCGACGCCCGACGAAACCGCGCTCCTGTCCCCCAGCAACGCCTATGAACGTAGCAAAGCCGACGCAGAAAAAGTCGCTGCCGCCTTTGCCGCTGGCGGACTGCCTGTCATCATCGCCCGCCCCGAATTTGTCTACGGCCCAGGCGACTGGCACGTCTATGGCTTGTTCCGGGCTATCCAACAGGGGCGATTCTTCTACATGGGTGGCGGGCAAAACACCTGCCACCCCACGTTTATTGATGATGCGGTTGCCGGCATCT
>JAGVTM010000014.1 GCA_019136785.1 Chloroflexota bacterium
TACCAGTTCTTTATCGCTGTATTGTCGGTCGTAGGCCTCGGCGTCGAGGCCGCGCATAACGGCTACCATAGGAACATCCAACAGAAAACAAGAGTAACTATACAGGTGTGAGGCACTGGTCACAGGAGTTCCAACTGGACCAAACCGTTCAGCCAGTGCCTTGCACTACTGTTGTTTTACAAGATACGTTGGCCCAGCAGGGAGGCAACCAGTTCGACGGCGAGTTCGGCGGTGCGGTTGCGGTTATCCAGGATGGGGTTGATTTCGACCACGTCCATGGAAACGACGCGCCCGCTGTCTCCCAGGATTTCCATCAGCAAGTGGGCTTCGCGGTAGCTGAGTCCCCCTGGTATGGGCGTGCCCACGCCAGGGGCTTCATCCGGGTCGAGGCTGTCCATGTCCAGGCTGACGTGCAGCCGCGGCAGGTGGCGCAGCCGGTCCAATGCCTGGCGGGCCACTGCCGCCATCCCTAACTCATCCAGGTGGCGCATGGTGAAAACGTGAATGCCGCTGGCAGACAGGCGTTTCCGTTCGGCGGGGTCCAGGTTGCGGATGCCGATTTGCACGATTTGGGCCGGGTGCAGTTTGCTGCCAGGGTAACCCAGGTTCACCAGCGGTTCTGGCCCGTCCCCCACCAATGTGGCTACGGGCATGCCGTGAATGTTGCCAGAGGGGGAGGTTTCGGGCGTATTGAAGTCGCCGTGGGCGTCAATCCAGATCAGGCCCACGGGCCCGGCAGAGGCGGCGGCGGAAACCGTACCAATGCTGATGCTGTGGTCGCCGCCCAGAAACAGGGCAAACTCTTGCTGCGTCAGGCATTGGCAGCCAATGTCATAAATGGACTGGCAGGCGACGGTGACCGCTTTCAGACGGCGGGCGCCACCTTCGGCGATTTGTTCTTCGGGATTGGGCACTGGGATGTTGCCGTGGTCCAGAACAGAAAGCCCTAATTGAGCCAGGCGGGCTTGCAAGTTAGCGTAGCGCAGGGCGCTGGGGCCCATGTCCACGCCGCGCCGGTTTTGTCCCAGATCCATGGGGACGCCGACAATGCGAACGGTTTCGGGCAAGGTTCACCTCAAGGATGGAAGGATATTGGCTTGTAAAACTGCCAGCGTGAGTATAATGGAAGTCAGGCTTTTGGCAAAAGCCAGGCTTCCACTAAAATAAGGTGATGGCGCAACTGGAAGCATGTCCGGGTTGCCGTGCGCTGCTGCCGGCAACTGACGGCCCTACCCACCGTTATATTGGCGCATCGGCGGCGTGTTGGGGCTTGTATACGGCGCTGCACAGCGGCGGCGAACCGCCGCTGCTGCCTCAGCATCCTGGGCAGCCGTCGCCGCAAGCCATCCAATCGGTGGCTGTGCATCTTTTGGTACTATATGGCGTGCTGGCGCAGGGCGTCGAGCCACAAAATGCGCTGTGGATCCGGCAGCAGGCTTTAAGCGAACGCCGCCAACCCAAATTGCATCGTTTCACCTGGTTGTCGCCGCCGGATTTTGCCGGCACAATCACCATTGCTGATATTGTATCTCAGCCTACGCCCGCGGCGCGTACGGCGCACGTCCGCCGCTATCTGGATTCTGTCTGGAACGTTTGGGACGCTGCTCATCGCCCCACCATTGCCGCCTGGTACGACCGCTTTGTTCTGGACAGGCGTTAGCCGCCAGCAGCGCCGCAGAAATCCGTTGCCTGAACCTGTCGAAGGCAGCACAAGGCTTTGGCAAGCGGCTTCGACAAGGGCTTCTATAAGCGGCTTCAGCAAGCGGCTTCAGCAAGCGGCTTCAGCAAGCTCAGGCTTCGACAGGCTCAGCCGGCGAGAGGGTTAGCGCCGTTGGATAATTGCTAATGACGAGCACACATGATAGCTTGATAACCAAACCGGAAATCATGAGCCCGGCGGGCTATTGGCCCCAGCTTCGCGCCGCTATTGAAGCCGGCGCCGATGCCGTGTATTTTGGCCTCAAGCACTTCACCGCCCGCGCCAAAGTGGGTTTTACCCTCACCGAACTGCCCGAAGTGATGCGCACGCTGCACCAGCGCGGCGTTAAGGGGTACATTACCTTCAATACCCTGGTGTTTGACCACGAACTGGGCGAAGCGGTGCAGGCGCTGGCAGACATTGCCGCCGCCGGCGCCGACGCCATCATTGTGCAGGACGTGGCCGTAGCCCAACTGGCGCGCCAGATTGCTCCCGAACTGGCGATACACGGCAGCACGCAAATGAGCATCACCAGCGCCGAAGGGATTGCTCTGGCGCAGCAGTTTGGCGTCAGCCGCGTGGTGTTGGCGCGGGAGTTGTCGCTGGACGAAATCCGTCTGATTCGCGCCCAGACGACGTGCGAACTGGAAATGTTTGTGCATGGGGCTTTGTGCGTCTCCTATTCGGGCCAATGTTTTTCGTCGGAAGCCTGGGGTGGGCGCAGCGCCAACCGCGGTCAATGCGCCCAGGCTTGCCGCCTACCCTACGAAATGATTGTAGATGACCGGTTGCAGCCATTAGGCGACGCTCGCTATTTGCTCTCCCCTGGCGACTTATACGCCTTGCAGCAGATACCCGAAATTGTGGGGTTAGGCGTCTCTGCCCTCAAAATTGAGGGGCGCTATAAGGATGCGGATTATGTGGCCCTGACCACCCGCGCTTACCGCCAGGCGGTGGACGCCGCCTACGCCGGGCAGCCGCTGCCCGTTGACCCATTAACGGAGCAGCAGTTGGCGCAGGTTTACTCGAGGGGCCTGGGCCCGCATTTCCTCACAGGCATAAACCACCAGACGGTGGTGCGGGGGCGCTCCCCCAATCATCGCGGCGTGCAGATGGGGAAGGTCAGCCGCGTCCTGCGGGATCGCGTGCGCATCGCGCCTGCGCCCGGTCTTGCCGCTGCGCCGCTAAAGGCTGGCGATGGCGTGGTCTTTGACGCCGCCGCCTGGCGCAGCCCACAGGAACCCGAAGAGGGGGGGCGCATTTATGGCGTGACGCCCGTTCGCGGCGGCGAGTTGGAACTGTCCTTTGGCAATGGGCAGATTGATTTTGCCCGTATTCGCTCTGGCGATTGGGTGTGGCGCACGCACGATCCCGACCTGGAAAAAGCGGCGCGGGCCTATACACAGGCTGGCGCGCCGCGGCACAAACGCCCCTTGTCGGTGCACGTGCAGGCGTATGAAGGCGCGCCGCTGCGGCTGGTGTGGATGCTGGTTGAACAGCCAGAAATTGTGGTCAGCGTGCAGTCGGATGCGCCATTGCCGGCAGCCCGCAACCAGGCGTTGACCACTGATTTTGCTCACCAGCACCTGGGGCGGTTAGGCGGCGCGCCGTACGAACTGGCGGAGCTTCGCCTGGAAGTGAGCGGACAACCGTTTGCGCCCGCTTCCTTATTGAACAACCTGCGGCGGGAAGCCGTAGCCCAACTGCAAGCGCAGCAGGGCCAGCCTAAAGCCATGACTTTGCGCAGCCCCCAGGCAGTGCTAGATGCCGCCCTGGCGCAAGCCGCGCCGCGACCGGCTGCGCCGCCCACCGCAGAGACGCTGCCGCCGCAGCTTCACTTACTGGTGCGCACGCCAGAGCAACTGGCGGCAGCCATTGATTTCCGGCCCGCCAGCATCACATTGGATTATCTGGACATGTACGGTCTGCGCCCGGCTGTGGCTCAGATTGCCGCCAGCGACATCACGGCGCGGGTAGCCAGCCCGCGCGTGCTCAAGCCGGATGAGCAGCGGATCGTTAATTTCTTGCTACGGCTGGGCTGCCCGATTCTGGTTCGTTCTACTGGCTTGCTGCACGCGCTGCGCGAGGCCGATCATCCGCCGCTGGTGGGGGACTTCAGCCTGAACGCCGCCAACGTGTTGGCGGCAGACGCCTTCTTGAAGTTGGGGCTGCGCCGTCTGACGCCCACGCATGACCTGAATGCGGCGCAGGTAGCCGCGCTGGCGCAGCGGATTGGCGCCGCCCACATCGAAGTGGTGGCTTATCAGCATTTGCCCGTTTTCCACACCGAGCACTGCGTCTTTTGCCGCTTCCTGTCTACAGGTACGAGCTATCAGGACTGCGGGCAGCCGTGCGAGAAGCACAAAGTGGCTTTGCGAGATGTGCAGGGGCGCGCTCACCCGGTGATGGCGGACGTGGGCTGCCGTAACACGGTGTTTGGCGCGGAGGCGCAAACAGCCAGCGACCATCTGCCGGCGTGGCTGGCTGCCGGCATTCGCCATTACCGCCTGGAATTTGTGCACGAAACGGCAGATCAGGTGACCCAGGTCGCGCGCGCTTTCCAGCAGGCGTTAGCCGGGTGCTTAACGGCTAACAGCCTCGCCAGCCGCCTGCGCCAGGTCGCTCCGCAAGGCATTACCGAGGGCAGTCTCTTTGTACCAGAGGATTATTTACGTCTGCCCGTGCTACAATAGGGATTGATAAGTAAAACTGCATCTCGACCCATTTTATGATATACTGTGTATCATAACTTGAGCTTAGACAGCCTGTTTTCATCCTGAACAGCACCCTGGCGTCGCTGGCAAACCGCAGCGACGTACCATTGAATCCCCAAAAAAGTGGTCATATCAGGGTGTCGCAGGATGGGGATTTAAGGCGCAGCTGCTTCTGGCAGACGCCATCATGTAGTAACGAATCGCTTCCCATCGTATGCGATGGTGAGGTGGAGGAATAAATGGTGACAAAGAAAACACCTCCCTTTGTGTCTGGCGCTTTGCCCGGTTTAGGGCACGCTCTGGAATTTCAAAGAAATCGCTCTGGTCTGGTCAAGCGCGGCTTCGCCGAGCACGGGGCAGTTTTTGCCATCAAACTAGCCAGCCAGAACGTGGCTATCGTCATTGGCCCCGAACATCAGAAGAAATTCTTTATGGAAACGGACAAGGCGCTCAACATTCAAGAGCCTTACCGCTTCCTGCGCCCCATGTTTGGCGACGTGCTGTTTCTGGCGTCGCCTGAAGATTACAAAGCGCAGCGCCCGCTGGTACAAGAGCTATTTAA
>JAGVTM010000472.1 GCA_019136785.1 Chloroflexota bacterium
CTAACTGACTGGCAAAGTGGGTTGGGGAGGACATCGTTTGCAGCCGGGCCAGCCCGGCCATGCCGACTGCGCCCAGTCCGCCCACTCTCAAAAAAGCGCGCCGGCTGATTCTTTGTTCGGGTTTCATTCTCATGATTTTTATTCCTTCAAATAATAAAATCAGCACTGCAAAAACAAAATTTAGTTAAGCCTAAATTATAGGCAAAAACAGCTTACCCGTCAACCAGTGTTCCAGGTCACAAAATGCAGACATAATGGCGCAATAAGTTGCGGCAAAGCCGGGATAAAGGTACAGTGAGCGTGAGTGAAATTGGAAAGTTAGTCACAGTGAGAGAAAACAGATGGAGATAACGGGCAGCGTGGTGATTGTGACGGGGGCCAGCGCGGGCATCGGCGCAGAGACGGCGCGGGCGCTGGCGGAACGAGGAGCCAACGTAGTCTTGACGGCGCGGCGAGCCGAGCGGTTGCATGAGTTGGCGGCGGAACTGGCGCATTATCCGGGGCAGCGGCTGGTCGTCGCCGGGGACATCAGCCAGGAAGCGTTTTGCCAGGAACTGGCAGCGCAGACAATGGCGGCGTTGGGGCGGGTGGACGTGTTGGTGAATAATGCCGGCATCGGCCACCGCTCCACCCTATCGGAAATGTCTGCCGCCGATGTGCAAACGATTGCCAACACCAATCTGTTGGGCGCGATCTACGCTATTCAAGCCGTTTTGCCCACTATGCAGCAGCAAAAACGGGGCCAGATTATCAACGTCTCCTCCATCGTGGGGCAGCAGGCGCTGCCCAAATCCAGCGTCTACTGCGCCACCAAAGCGGGCTTGAACATGCTCACGCGCAGCCTACGCCTGGAGCTACGCGGTCAGGGCATCACGGTCACGCTGGTCTATCCGGGGCTGACGGAGACGGAGTTCTACAAGGTGCGGTTGGGGGAAAAGGGCACACGGCGCATCAACCGGCCCGGCGTGTCCGCGCGGCGGGTGGGGGACGCCATTGTGCGGGCTATCGCCCACAACCGCCAGGAAGTGTATATTACGCTGCCCGACTGGCTGCTGGTGCAAACCAACCGTCTCTTTCCGCGCACGCTGGACTGGTTTGTGGGGCGGTTGGCTTGAGGTCGGCAAAAGATAACAGGACGCAGATGACGCAGATTTTTGGGGGTGGTTATTTTGTCAGGTTGAGGAGGGGAATGGCATCATTGCCGGCATCATCCCGCAGCCGCTCCCCTGTTTCCGCCACATACAGACCCACAATCAACTCATAGGTACCCGGCGGGGCGTCTGCCGGCACGGTGAGGGTATAACTGTCCGCCAGGTATTCGCCGGGCAGCCAGCCGGTAGTGGGGCGTCTGCCGGCCAGGGGTAGCTGATCCCGCTGCGCCAGGACGCGACCCTCGTGGATAAGTTGTACGAATACGGTATAGCTGGCAGTGGTCACGTTCACGCTTTGCCAGTACAGGGTTAACGGTAGCGGCGCGCCTGGGGCGAAAACAGTCGCGTCCAGATCGTAACCCACTAGGGTGGCTGTTTCTCCCAGAGTCACGGACAACGGGTAGGCACGCGCAGGCGGCGCGAAGGAGCGAGTAGGCGCGGTTACGGTTAACGAGCCCAGGTCGGCGAATGCCGGCAGCGCCGCCCCCGCTGCATCTACCAAATCCAGGCGCAAAGTATACGCGCCGGCCAATACCGCCGTTCCATCCTCAGCCTGTGCCGGCAGCCAGAAAGCCACCGCATCCCGCACCACCGCTCCCAGGGGCCATTCTGGCGGGGGATAAGCAGCGCGCCCCAATGGGCGAACCAGCGTGGCGACTACGCGCCCGGCAGCGTCTACCAGGCGCAGCCGCGCCTGCACGTCTGCCGTAGGCCCCACTGCCTGCCAGTACAGCGTAAAGGGCACAGGCTGCCCCACCTCGCCGCCCTGGGGCCAGCCATCTACGCCCAACAGCCGCACACCGCCGCCCAGATCGGCGTCCAGGCGGCGAGCAATGGGCAGTGCAGCGGCGTCGGGCCAGCGCGCCGGCGGCGTCAACGTCACCTGCGCCAACGGGAAGCGCACGTCTACGGGGCTGCCGGCAGCATCCAACACTGCCAACAACTGACCGCTGTCTGGCTGATAGACCTGAACCGTCAACGTATACTCGCCCGGCGGCGCGCCTGGCCAGATGGCAAGTTCATGCCTATCCGCGCCATACTGGCCCGCCCCCCAGCGGGTGACGGGATAACCTGCCGGATGGAGGCTGTCCGATTGACCGTAACGCCGTCCTTCGTCATCCAACAAATGCACCGCCACGCTGTATTCGGCGCGCACAGGCGGCAGAGCCTGCCAGTACAAGGTGAAATGGAGGGGGCTGTCCGCCGGGGCGCTGTCCGCTAGCCCTGCCACGCCTGACAGCCGCAGTTGGTTATCGAAGTTCACTTGCAGCGGCTGCGCCGCGCCGGCTATACCCTGCCCGCTCAGGCGCGTCTGGCAAACCAGGTTGTGACAGTCGTCCAGGTAGAAGGTTTTTAGCGCCAACAGCGCCAGCGCCGACAGAACGGCTACCAGGGCAACGTGCCAGGGCAGCCGCCAGGAAGATGGCGCGGGCGGGGGCGCAGCCTGGCGGCGGGCGCGCCAGCCAATAAAGAGCGCCAGACCCAGGGCAAACAAAGACACGGCATTTGCCGCGCGGCGCAAGGGTGTTTCTTGCCAGGCCAGGCGCAGGGTGTGGCTGCCTGCCGGCATTTGCACCGTAACCAGGCCGTGCGGTTCGCTGGCGCGCCATGCCGCCGGCTCCCCATCCAGCCAGGCGCGCCAGCCAGGGAAAGCAAAACGGTAAAATTGGGCGGTAAAGGCTACGGGCGAATCAATCGTGACCGTGGTAGACAACCAGCTTTCCGCAGTGGTTATGAGGCGCGCGCCTGCGGGTAAACTGGCCGGGGACAGGCGGGCAATGCGCGTGTCTGGGGCTATCGCTTCGTAGACAGGCAGCAGCGACGCGGGATCGGGCAGGCGGATGACGGTGACAGGCAAATAGTCGCCGACGGAGGTTGTGCCCAAAAAACCCGTCTCCGCCTCAAAACGGATCAAGCCGGCTGGCGATGGGTCGGGGGGCAGGGGAAAACGTGCGGGGAATAGCCAGGGCAGGGCAAACAACATGATAGCCGGCGCCAGCAGCAGCCTGCCGCCATCTGTAAGCCGCCACGCGCCCAACCCGGCCAGGCAAGCCAGGCACAGACTAGCGGGGCCCAGGATGCGCCAGGGCAGTTGCACAAGCGCCAACAGCGGCAAATGCGCCCACAACGGTTCGCTGATGGGCAGGGTCAGAAATACCAGCAGTAAAAAAGCCGCCGTAAAAAGGGCGCGGGCGCGGCGATAGGCTGGCGGCAGCGCCGCGGAGGGCCGCCAGCTTATGGCTGCCAACAGCAACTGGGGCCAACCCAGGCTAAAAGGGATGGGGGGATTCACCGCGGCAAAATCGGCGCGGCTGGGGGGAGACAGCAGTTGGCTGAGGTTGAGGAAATGGCGGCGATAGTCAAAATCAGCCACATCAAAGAGTTTGTGTAGCTGCACCAGGGATTGTTCGAGAAATGCCGGCAGCCAGAAAAAAGCCGCCAATCCCAACCCTAGCAGCAGGGCTGCCAGCATCCAAAGCGCCCGTTTCCCGTAGGCGGCCTGCCCTGCCAGCAGTCCATACCCCAACAGCAGCGG
>JAGVTM010000027.1 GCA_019136785.1 Chloroflexota bacterium
CGGCGCTGCATTACCATTTTGACTGGGCGGCAACCGTAATCGAACTGCTGGGGGGCGCTGTGCCCGACAATTGGGATGGCGTTTCCTTTGCTGCCGCTTTTCGAAATGGCGACCAGGCCGGGCGCGAGTTTGTGGTCACCAGCCAGGGCGCCTGGGCTTGCCAGCGCGGCGTGCGTTTCGTCTACGGCGGCAAGGATTATCTCTGCCTGCGCACCTACCATGATGGCTTCAAGGAACTGGAGCCCATCATGCTGTTCAACCTCAACGACGATTACCATTTACAGCATGATCTGGCGGCGCAAAGACCAGAGATTGTAAATCGGGCCATGAGCCTGCTGGAAAGCTGGTACGCCCAACAGATGAGCACAAGCGAAGCCAACGTGGATCCGCTGATGACGGTGCTGCGGGAGGGGGGGCCCTTTTATACGCGCGGCTACTTGCCACGCTACATAGAGCGTCTGAACGCTACCGGACGCGCCCATCACGCCAGACGTCTGGCTAGAATCCATCCAGACGAGCTTTGACCCTCCACCAACCTGCCGCCCGCTGCGGCAAAACCCAAAAGTGAAACAAACATGGAACACAACATCGGAACCTACAACGACCTTGACCCTGACACCGAAGCCCGCGTTGAATCTCTTCTGGCGCAAATGACTCTGCCGGAGAAAATAGGCCAGCTTGTGCAAATCGGCCCGTTTGCCCCGTTTGATTTTGAAGATTATCAAGCCAAAAACATGGACGAGTTGATCCGCAGCGGGCGGGTGTCCTCCTTTCTCAATATCACCATTCCCCACCTGATCAACCATTGTCAGCGCATAGCTGTAGAAGAGTCGCGGCTGGGTATCCCCATCATTGTGGGCAGCGACGTGATTCATGGGTATCGCACCATCTTCCCCATTCCCCTGGCGGAAGCGTGCACCTGGAATCCGGCTCTGCTGGAACGCGCCTCGCGCGTGGCGGCTGAAGAGGCTTCGGCGGTGGGGGTGGATTGGATTTTTGCGCCCATGGTGGACGTTGCTCGCGATCCGCGTTGGGGGCGGATTGCCGAAGGCGCCGGCGAAGACCCATTCCTGGGCATGGCTATGGCCCGCGCCCGCGTGCGTGGTTTTCAAGCCGCTGATTTAAGCAGCGGTCGCCGAATCGTGGCCTGCCCCAAGCATTACGTGGGGTACGGCGCGGCGGAAGGGGGGCGCGACTATAACACCACCGACTTCTCAGAACGCACCTTACGAGACGTCTATCTGCCGCCGTTCAAAGCGGCGTTTGATGCCGGCGCAGGTACAGTTATGAGCGCGTTCAATGAGATCAGCGGCGTGCCGGCAACCGCCAACCCCCTGATTCTTACGACCATCCTGCGCGATGAATGGGATTGGCCCGGCGTCGTGCTCAGCGATTACGAATCGGTGCGCCACCTCATCCCGCACGGCATGGCTGCCAACCTGAAAGAGGCAGCCCGCCTGAGCATCCTGGCTGGATTGGACATGGAAATGGTCAGCAGCGCCTATCCTGACCATCTGGCGGAGCTGGTGGCTGCCGGAGACGTGCCCCTGGCAGCGGTAGATGAAGCGACGCGGCGCGTGCTCCGGCTCAAATTCCGCCTGGGCCTGTTTGAAAATCCATACACGGACGAATCCCTGGCGGACGCCTTGATTCTGCGCCCTGATTTCCGCGCCCTGGCGTTGGAAGTGGCTCAAGAGTCTATGGTTCTACTCAAAAATGAAGGCAACATCCTGCCCCTGTCACCACAAACCCGCCTGGCAGTCATTGGGCCCCTGGCGGACAACCGTCTGGATATGTTTGGCTGTTGGTCGCTGCAGACCCATCCCGAAGATGTGGAAACCGTCCTGGAGGGTCTCGCCGCCTACCTGCCGGCAGACGCCTGGACGCACGTGCCCGGCTGCCCTATTCGTGATACAGCGCCAACAGACATAGCGGCGGCAGTGGCGGCGGCTGAGGAAGCGGACGTAGTGCTACTGGTGGTGGGCGAAAGCGCGGATATGAGCGGCGAGGCGCACTCGCGCACACACCTGGGACTGCCGGGCCGGCAGCAAGAACTGGCTGATGCGCTGGCGGCTACGGGCAAACCCATCGTCTGCGTGATCATGAGCGGTCGCCCCCTGGTCATTCCCCGTCTGGCGGGACAGGCGCAGGCGCTGTTGGCTGCCTGGCATGCCGGCATTCGCGCCGGGCGGGCAGTAGCCGACATTCTTTTCGGCGCAGCCAACCCTTCCGGCAAACTCACCGCCAGTTGGCCCCGCGCCGAAGGGCAAATCCCTGTCTATTACGCCCACAAAAACACGGGCCAGCCTGCCGCCGACGCAGATATGAAAGCGTTTGCCGCTGTGTTCAAATCCGTTTACCTGGATGAACCGAACTCCCCCCTCTTCCCATTTGGCTTTGGGCTGAGTTACACCCAATTTGATTACGCCGACCTGCGCATTGCCCAGCCAACGCTAAAGCTGGGGGACACGCTGGTCGTTTCCGCCACTGTGACGAACAGCGGCGACCGCGCCGGCGCGGAAATCGTGCAGCTTTACGTGCGCGACCGGGTGGGCAGCGTTACCCGCCCGGTGAAGGAGTTGAAAGGGTTCCAGAAAATCCACCTGCAGCCAGGGGAGCAGCGGATCGTTCGCTTTGAGGTTCGCGTGGCTGACCTGGGCTTTACGGGGCGGGATATGCGTTACACGGTGGAACCGGGGGATTTCCACGTCTGGGTTGGGCCCGATTCAACCAGAGGCTTAGCGGGCGCTTTTAGCGTATCGTAGGGCGGGTTGGCAACCCGCCCATTCCTTCGACGACGGACGGCAGCCGTCCGCGCTCAGAGCTATGCCCTGAACCTGCCGAAGAGCCTGCCCTGAGCCTGCCGAAGGGGACAGGGCTGCAAAAACAGTTTCACGCGGAGACGCTGACGCCGCTCGGCGGGCGCGCCCCCGCGCGGGGGCGCAGGCGCGGAGATGATTTATATCCAGGCGTCGGCGGGAGCGGTTCGGTCGCTGCCGGCATCGCCCGTGTTGATTGTGCCGGCAGGTTCAAGCAGCAGAATGCTGCATGGTTCCGCCGCAAACGGTTTGTGCTCCACGCCTTTGGGCACGACATACAGTTCACCGCTGCGCAGGGTCACTGAACCGTCCCGGAAAGCGATATCCATGCTACCCTCCAGCACCATGAACAACTCATCCGTCTCTGGATGGCTGTGCCAGACGAAGTCGCCGTGAATCTTGACCAGTTTGACGTGGTAATCATTCACCTGGGCAATGATTTTGGGCGACCACTGTTCAGAAAAGAGTCGGAGTTTGTCCTGGAAATTAATAGCGTGAGCCATGCGGGATGCCTTTATGGAGGTGAAACGCCCCCTATTTTTCCCGTTTGTAACTATACAGGTGAGGCTTACCCCCACCCTAACCCTCCCCCTAAAGGGGGAGGGAATCTGGCTCCCTCTCCCTTTAGGGAGAGGGCTGGGGAGTGGGTAAAAATTTCAACCTGTATAGTTACTCCCGTTCATCGAAATATGTCCAGCTATCTAACTCTGGCGGCTGGATACCCAATTGCGTCAGAATCGCCATGATCTGGGCGCGGTGTTCAGTAGCGTGGTTGATCACCTGAGTCAGAATGATGGTCTTCGGCACATGGCGCAGTGTGCCATCCCAATCAATTTGCACCGTGTCGCCAGCCTGCACTTTTGGCGCCCACGCAATGAAGCCCGCGCCAGTTGTACGTACCGATTCCATCATTTCGGCTATCGTCAAGGGTGGTGCATCTTCTGCACGGTGCAGCCGCTGACCGGTGCTGATACGCGAAAAATATGATTGTTCGGCAAGAACGATGTGCTGCAATGTGTCCCAGATGGAACCATAGGCGCCAGAAATAGTGGCATTCAGTTGCTCATTGCTTAACGCCGCGCATTGCTCGAGCAGGCGCAGGTTTGCCCACAGATTGTGACTGAAAAGCGTCGTAAGAGTATCGTCAGGTTTCATAAATCTCCTTCGCAAAGAGTGAACAGTGACGAGTGGTCAGTGGTCAGAAAGTTCGTGTCATTCGTGAAACCTATCCTGAGCATCGTCGAAGGATTCGTGTCAAAATTTTCATCTATTCCTTATACAGTGGAAAAGCGCGTTGCACCTGTATGTTACCAGGAGAGGCCAATTCCAGGGCAAGCTGCGCCGTTTGTTGTAGAAACTGCACGGCAGTTTTATGCTGCTCCGTGACCGGCGAAATTTCATTATCGCCGTCCATCCCAAATCCGATGATGAAAAACAGAAATGTGCCGTATTTGATCAGGGTCGTGATAGCGTAGCCTAACCAGACCAGACGCTTCTCTCCCGGCCATCCCATTTCACGCAAGCCATCCAGATAACGGTTCAGG
>JAGVTM010000180.1 GCA_019136785.1 Chloroflexota bacterium
CTGTTCGGGCCGCAGCCCTGGTTAATGGAACTGCCATTGATTCCGAGGCAGAAGCCGTGATTGGTGATTGAATGCCTGGATTGCACGCCATTTTTGACGCCAATTGAGAGTCACGTACATCTCAGACTGGAGCAGTCTTGGAGACTGCCCCAGTCTCGCTGGTAATGTCCGCCACAGCCGCAGCGACGTCTAGCGCTGCCGGCATTCCCCACCGCAGCCACACCAAAAACTCCACATTCCCATCAGCCCCCGTCACAGGTGAGCGGATCAAGCCGGCAGGCGACCAGCCGCCGGCAGCGGCGTCCGCCAGTACATCCAATAGTACCTGGCGATGCACCGCCGCGTCTTTGACCACGCCCCCCTTCCCCACCTGCTCCCGTCCCGCTTCAAATTGAGGCTTAATAAGGGCAATCACGTCAGCCTGCGGCGTCAGCCAGCCTTGCACTGCCGGCAATATCAACCGCAGCGAAATGAAAGAGACGTCAATTACCGCCAGGCTGACTGGCTCCGCCAGCGCCGTCACATAACGGGCATTGGTGCGCTCCATCACCACCACCCGCGCATCCTGGCGTAGCCGCCAATCCAACTGCCCATACCCCACATCCACCGCATACACCCGCGCCGCCCCCGCTTGCAGCAGCACGTCCGTAAAACCACCCGTACACGCCCCCACGTCCGCGCACACCCGCCCACTTACGTCCAACCCAAAAGCCGCCAGCGCCGCCGCCAGCTTGTAACCGCCGCGGCTGACGTAGGGCAGCGGCGCGGTCACCTCAATGGTCGCCGTCAGGGGCACAGCCATGCCGGGCTTGTCCGCCGGCGCCCCATCCGCGCGCACCTCCCCCGCCATAATGATGGCTTGCGCCTTGCTGCGGGTGGGAGCCAGCCCCCGCTGCACCAGCAGCTTATCCAGTCGTTCTTTACCTTTAGGCATGGGAATCAGGCCAGCCGCGCCAGCCAATCGGCGAAAGCGTCTGCCAGCGATTGTCGCAGCGGAATCTGCGGCTGCCAGCCGGTGTCCCGCTTGATTTTGCCGTAGTCGCCGTACAGACAGGGGGTGTCGGAGGGGCGCATACGGGCAGGATCGGGGGTGATAGTTACGGGAATGCCGGCAAGTTCCACCAACGTCTGCAACAACCATTCAATCGAAACCGCCTGTCCCGAACAAATCAAGTAACATTCACCCGGCTGCCCCTGCGCTGCCAACGCCTGATAAGCCGCCGCCACGTCGCGCACGTCGGTAAAATCCCGCTCCGCCGCCAGATTCCCCACCGACAACGTCGCCGGGCGCTGCCCCAGCTTAATGGCCGCCAGTTGGCTGGCAAAATCAGGCACCACAAAACCTGCCGCCTGGCGCGGTCCAATATGGTTAAACGGGCGAGCCTCAATTGCCGGCAGTTGATACCGCTCCCAATACAAACGCGCCAACTGCCCTGCCGCCCACTTGCTCACCCCATAAGGATGGCGCGGCTCAACAGGCGTGGTTTCCGTCAGAGGCAGGTCCGTGGCCCGGATGGGCCCGTAAACATCGGCGCTGGAAACAATCAAGACACGCGGTCTGCCGCCGGCTAAAGCCGCCTCCAAAATATTAGCCGTACCGCCAGCATTCACGGCTAACGTCAGGGCCGGATTATGCCAGCTTAAGGCGGGAGATGCCTGGCCCGCCAGGTGGTAGATAACGTCTGGCTTAATCGCCTCCATATGCTCCCGCAGCGCAGCTAAATCCAACAAGTCCCCCATCAACCGCGTCAGGCGCGGATGCTGCGGGAGCTCTTGCAAGCTGGTAGCTGGGTGCACCAGCGTAAATATTTCATCCTCTGCCGCCAGCAAAGCATCTACCAGATGGGAACCGGCAAACCCTGTGCCGCCTGTCACAAAAACGCGCATAATGCCTCCTTTGCACTATTTCCATTATACCCGCACCGCGTCGGGTTGGCAGTCACCCGCCAGACAACTCCTGGACCTGCCCAAAATTGAACAGGTTACCTTTACAGATGATTGTCATTCCGAGGTCCTCCGAGGAATCCCTACCAAGATGCAAAGAACACCAAGAAAACTAGAAGTTCAACTTTACCTCCTTTGCGTCTTGGCAGTAAGAAGATAAATAGACTTATTTCCCCTCGCGTGTAACTGAATTCCGTCTATAATCGTATTTATGGAAAGACACGTACAGCAAGCCATCCAGTTGGTGCAGGCAGGTTTGCTAGCCAGCCCCAATTCTCAACTGCAATCCCTCTACCAGTTTGGCAACCCGTCACCCCATTCCACCGTTCCGGGCCTTTCCGATCTGACCCTGATGGCTCTGGTAGCGGAAACAGATAACCTGGAACATTTGCGGACAGCCTTCTTACCATTGTGGTCGCAAACGCAACCCGCGCTCGCCCGGCCACTGGCTGCCGCCACAAATGCCACCTGGCAGCGTCATCTCGACCTGAACCCCATTGTCGCTCACCACCTGGCCCGCCGCAGCCAGCATTTATGGGGCGCAGAATCGCCTGTGACCCGCAAACTGCCGCCACTCACTGAACGCGCCGCTTTTATGGCTGATGTGGTGATGCAGGCTTCGCCAGCGCTGACCGCCCCCGTATTATCCCCTGCCGATGCTCCCTTGTATCAGGAATGGCTGCGCGGCGTGGCCCATCTGTTGGGATTAAGTCCATCCAGCCGGGACGACACGCCGTCCCTTTTTGCCGCGGTTCAAAGCCGATTGACTGCGCTGCTGCCCGAAACCGAATTGGCGCCTGATCCCGCGCACTTGTTAGCCCCGCCCCGCGCGGCTGAACCGCCCCCTCTGACCGACGCCCCATCCATGCTGCCCGAACTCCTGGCGATCTACGAAAAGGCAGACCGGCTGATCTTTGTCCTGCCTGACCAGCCGTCGTTGTGGCAGAAGATTGATTGGTCAGCAGTCGCCGAGACGATGACGGGCGAATGCGCCGCGCTGCAACTGACTACCAGCCGCCAGTTTCGTCTGGCAGTCAGTTACCATTATCCAGTGCATTATGTCCTGCGCAGCTATCGCCATTTGTGGGGAGAGGATGTACTGGCAAATCTGCCCGTAACGCGGCAGCGGTTATGGCAGGACGCGGCCCGCCTGCCCTCACTGTTGGAAACGGTACAGTTGCCGCAGCGGTATCTGGCAGCAGCCGATGATGAGCTATCTGCCGTTATTCACGATTTCCAGAATAAGCTGCTGAATGTGCAACTGCGACACGAACTGCTGCTGCGCATGAAGATAGCCAACAAAACAGCGCCCCCCAGGCCGCTGCCGCCGCGCACGGATCCACCGGCCAGGCGGATTGCCGGCATTTTTCAACACCTGAACTTCTGGGCCAATCTCTACTTTGGTCTGATGCAGCAGCAACCGCCGCCATGAACCGTTGGCTGCAAAGCTGGCAGCGTGTCTTCACCGCCGCCCGTTATGGCCTTGCCGGGCGTTGGCTGCTGCTGCTGCTTTGTCTCTCCTGGCTGCTGCCGCCGCCCACGCTGATAACCCCCGGGCCGACTCAGACTGTCTATACCAGCCACACTATACTAGGCGTCCACACCCGCCTCACCGACGAAGTAGAACCGTGGAAAATCCAGCGCACGCTGCAAATGGTGCGGCAGATGGGCGCGCCCTGGATCGTCGAATTTTTCCCCTGGGCTTACTATCAGGGGCGGGATGGGCGGATTGC
>JAGVTM010000089.1 GCA_019136785.1 Chloroflexota bacterium
TCTCATCAGGAGAGAACATGCGCAACCATTCTCACTCTTCCCAACGCTCGCGTCAGAGTCGCCGCTGGGGGCGTCTGGCGCTGCTGATTGTTTTGGCTTTGCTTCTTATCACAGTTACCGTCCATCCTTCGTTTGCTGCTCTGGGCTGGGTGGGCAATATGTGGCCCGCCGGCGGCTCGTTCAATACGGCCAACGTGGGCGATCCGTTTGACGTTTACGTGCAGGTGTGGAAAGGGGGCGTGACCGATGGGCCCGGGCAAGGGGCGAATATTGCGTGTACCTTGCATTGGGGGCAGGTGGAAAACTGGGGCGATCCCTGGAGCAATGTGACCGATACACCCATGGTTTACCACACGGATATTGGCAACAATGACGAGTATCGGGGTACGCTGACGCCGGGGCCGGGCATGTACGAATACACGGCTAACTGCACGGACACGACCGACGGGCAGATCACCTGGCAGCAGGATGGGAATGGGCATCTGACTGTGGTCAGCAGCGGCGGGCACGATTGCAACATCCTGTGGAATGATGTGCTGCACGATACGTTTAATGTTGATTACCGCTCGACGGTGGGACCAACGACGCCGAATGACGTGATCACCTTGCGGCTGCGCGTGGCGCAGGATGACCTGACGAGCGCCCGCGTGCGCGTCTGGGATGACCGGCTGAATGCGGAGACCTATTACGACATGGCTTGGGATGGCGGTTTCGACGATGATCCGCTCACCTACGACTGGTGGGTGACGGATGTGCCTGTGGGCGGCAGCCCCACTATTCTGTATTACTTTTTTGAGCTAAATGACAATGGGGATGGGGCTTGTTCGCCAGCCGACCAGGATTTCTACGTGGATGATGATCCCAAATTCTATGGCGGCGGCTATGGGGCCATGCTGGATGCGTATGACGACAGCCGCAGCTACCAGATTACGGTGTACGATCCTGGCTTTACTGTGCCGGCATGGATGCAGCAGGCGGTCGTTTACCAGATTTTCCCGGATCGTTTTCGCGATGGAGATGCCGGCAACAATAACGGCATCGGCGAATTCTCTTACGACAGCCCCACCGGTACCATCTACCGTTCTGGCCTCGATCCTGACCAGGTGTGGAACACCGCTATCTGCGACCCGCGCCAACCCGATACGGACTGCACCGCCAAATATGGCGACAACTTCTACGGCGGCGACTTGCAAGGTATCCTGGACAAGCTGAATGAAGGCTACTTCACCGATTTGGGCGTCACCGTTCTCTACCTCAATCCTATCTTTGAAGCCCCTTCCAACCACAAATACGACACGGCGAATTACCAGGTGATTGACGACAACTTTGGCGACCTGGCGACGTTCCAGGCGTTAGCGGCGGCGGCGGAAGCGCAGGGCATCTATCTGCTGCTGGATGGCGTTTTCAATCACACCTCGTCAGATAGCTATTACTTTGACCGGTACAGCCGCTATGACGCCAACGGCAACCTGACCAGCCCGGATGGGCCAGGGGTCAATGACGGCAGCGGTGCTTGCGAATCCGTCAACTCCGCCTTCCGTTCCTGGTTCTACTTCCCCGACATCGGCAACCCAGGCATGGACAACGGCGTGCCCGTGCTGTGCGATGGGGGACTCACCTATGAAGCGTGGTTTGGCTATTCGTCGCTGCCCAAACTGCAAGCGAACTCGCAGGCGGTGCGCGACTTGATCTGGGCCAACGACTTGCAGTCTGTGGCTCCCTATTGGACCAGCCAGGGGGCAGCCGGCTGGCGCTTTGACGTAGGCAACGAGATTGATCCGGGCCTGACCCATGATCCGAACAACGATTACTGGGAGGGGTTCCGCGCCGCCGTGCGCGACAGCGGCGTCACCGGGCGGGACGATACGCTAATGTTGGGGGAAGTGTGGGAGGATGCTTCGGCGCTGTTGCTGGGCAATGAGTGGGACAGCGTGATGAATTACCGCTTCCGCTCGGCTATGTTAAGCTGGTTGTTTACGGGCTGCTCTGGCAACGGCTGCGGCAGCGACGCCAATGGGTCGTATTTCACGGACAACGACAGCAATCCAGGCAGCTCCAGCGGTGAAATCCGCTACATCAGCCCGTCGCAGTTTAACGCCCGCCTGCTCTCTATTTGGGAAGATTATCCGCCCATGGCCTGGAAGGCGATGATGAATCTGGATGGCTCGCATGACACCAACCGCATGCGCTTCTTATTGAAGAAAGTGAACAACGATAACGACAGCGCCGCCATGCAACGGATGAAGGAGTGGTGGTTGTTTGCCTTCACGTATGCGGGCGCGCCCACAATTTATTATGGGGACGAAATTGGTCTCAGCCACGATGGGGTCTGGGATGGGATGCGCTGGGAAGACGACCCGTACAACCGCGCGCCCTACCCCTGGAGCGACACGCCTGGCGATTACATTGGCGACACGGACCTGTTGGGTTTTGTGCAAAATCTGGCAGCGATTCGCAACGCCAATCCGGTGTTGCAAGATGGGGACGTGCAGCATGGCCTGGTGATTGACGACGCCAACCAGTTGTATGGCTTTGGGCGCACGAACGGCAGCGACGTGGCCCTGATTGCCCTCAACCGTTCGGGCGCGGCGCACGACGTTACCTTTTCCGGTCTCAATGACGCTCCGTATAATCTGGCAGACGGCGTAGAGTTGATAGATGCCCTTAACGGCGGCGTGTACACAGTTGCCGGCGGACAAATAACGGTTTCTGTCAATCCTACCTGGGGGGGTATTTTATTGGCAGACATGACCACGCCAAATAATGACTCTCTCTTTGTCAGTCTGGCGGAGGATGGCGTGGTAGGCGGCGTGAGCTATACCAGCAGCGATATTGTGCGCCACAACAACGCCACTGATACGTGGAGCATGTACTTTGATGGCTCCGACGTGGGGGCGACGGTGGATCTGGATGCGTTTGCGTTTGCGGGCGCGGGCGCTATTTTGATGAGCTTTGCTGAACCCACGACGCTGCCGGGGATTGGCGCGGTGGATGACTCGGACATTGTGCGCTTCACGCCCACTGCCCTGGGAGATAACACGGCGGGCACGTTCCAGCTTTACTTTGACGGCTCTGACGTGGGGTTAACCACGGATGATGAAGACGTAGACGCCATTATGCCGTTGGCGCAGGGGCGGCTGATGCTCAGTACGGGCGGCGCCTTTACCGTTAACAGCGGCGCGATTACGGGCACGGCTGCTGACTTGCTGCTGTTTATCCCCACCCAGTTAGGACCCAACACGGCGGGCAGTTGGGCGTTTGCTTTTGATGGCTCCGACGTGGGGCTGGACACGGCGGATGAAAATGTAGAGGGCGTTACCTTCTATGGGGGCCAACTGCACCTGACGACCAGCGGGGAGTTTGCCGTAACTGGCAGCAGCGGGGACGGCAGCGACATCTTCCGCTGCCAGCCGGCGGCGTTTGGTCAAAATACGAATTGCGTTTTTACGCCTGGGCTGTATTGGGACGGCTCGGTGCGCGGTCTGGCGGGGCGCGTGGTGGATGGGTTCGCCATTCTGTCTGGCGCTAACGCCGCGCCAGTAGTGCCAGGCACGGGGCGAACGGTTTTGTTCAAATAGATTCCTGCTGCCCCATGCCTGGCGCTGTCCTCCAACTAGCGCCAGGCACGGGGCAAACGGTCTTGGGCAAATAGATTCCTACTGCCCCGTGCCCGGC
>JAGVTM010000441.1 GCA_019136785.1 Chloroflexota bacterium
ATTTTGTCGTTTTTCACAACGTAATATTGTTCTGTTGCCTGTACCATCTCTGATTGTTCCTTTGTTTGTTATGGACAAGGCCAGGTAACCTAACGGTTATTTACCTGTTCACGTTCTTCCTACCCTTGTTTCATGCGCTCAAACTCGGCTTCTAGTTCCTGCTGCCGCGCTTCCATGGCTTTCTTGCCTTCGCTGATGGCGTCTTCCCAGCGCTGCCGCGCTGCGGTTAATAGTTCGCTGCCAGATGCCGGCGTAAGCAGCATAACGGTGACGCTGCCTACCAATGCGCCGCACAGTGCGCCAGCAGCAAAACTCCAGAATTTGTTCATAACCTTGCCTCCTTGTGTGCAAATCTGATTGAAGTATACAATGCCCTTTCTGCCGCGCCAATTCGGGCGTCGAGCTAACCGTTGCTTTGTAACCGTCCAGAAATAAGTTCGTAGTAGCGGCTTTAGCTACCCAGGCCGCTAAAGCGGTTACTACGAGCCAAAAACTGGGGTTGCTTTTAGACGATTACTTTGCTCAAAGAGCGCCTGTGGCGCGTTTGGGGCCTACGCTCTGATTTTTGGACTGGTCGTTACTTGAGTAGTATAACTGAAGCCAGTAATGCGGCAGGACAAACTATGGATGAAAATTTGCAGAGTAAACTGTCCGTTTGCGGACAAACTAACAGTTTGTCCTACAAAGAAGGTTGGGCCAGGATGCCCAGGCTACTATTGTTATGTCTGAGTATATTGAAATTGCGCACGAACTAACGGCTGATCCAGATGTAATGCGTTTTCGCACCAACTTACGGTTGGGTGAGAATGAGGTGGAAGTTTATGACTCCATAGTCGCTCTGGAGGAGGGATCCCCTGTAGCCCAGGCGCTGGCGATGATTGATGGTATTGTGGCGCTGCGTATCGAGGGCCAGGAACTGCTGGTAACCCGCGATCCTCTGGTAGAGTGGTATTACATAGCGGCGGATATCTCGGCGGCGTTGAAGGAGTTTTTCCTTTAGGGAAGAAGGCAGAAGGGAGAAGGTAGAGAGATGAAGGGTGCAGGGTGGTTGTTAAGGGGGGTGATGGTTTTGGGGGTGTTGGTGGGGGTGGTGGGATGCCGGCAATCTCCGTCTGCTCCTACACCCACAGTTTTGCCTACCCCCACACCAGATCCTGTGGCTATTTTACGCCAGGCGGGCGAGGCGATGCAGGCGTTGCAAAGCGTTCACTGGGAGATTGAGCGCACAGGCGGCCCCGCCTATCTGGACGATACGCAGAGTCTCAACCTGAGCAGAGCGGTCGGCGATTACGCCGCGCCTGATGCTATCCAGGCCACCATCACCGCCCTGGGGCCAGGCGTCACGCTGGAATTGCAGACCATTGCCATTGGCAGCGACCAATGGGTGACCAATCCATTGACCCTGGCCTGGGAAAAGCTGCCGCCTGGCTGGGGGTTTAATCCGGCTATTCTGTTTGACTCTGAACTGGGGTGGGAACCGCTGCTGCGAGAAGATGTTTCGGATGTGCAGTTGGTAGGGGTGAGCGAATTTGCCGGCAGTCGCCGCTACCAGATACAGGCTACCGTTACAGGCGACCGCGTGCGCGTCCTTACGGGCGGTCTGGCGCGCGATCCAGCTCTCACAGCCACTATCTGGGTAGACCCGGACACCTATCACGTGGCGCAGCTTGAGTTCAGCAGCACCAGCCCCACGGGCGAGCCTAGCCTGTGGCAGCTCAATTTTAGCCAGTTTGACGCTGGTGTGACCATTATAGCCCCGGCGCCTTAACGCCTTCTATGCGCCGATCGCCCTCTCCCCGCTTGATTCTGGCTGTCATTGCCTTTGGCGTCTTTGTCGCCGCTGACGACCTCACCGTTGTTTCCACCATGCTGCGGCAGATCATCTTTGATCTGCAAATTCCCCTGCCAGACGGGCTGAATCAGGCCGCCTGGATTGTCAACGCTTACCTGATCGCCTACGTAATAGTTATGCCATTCATGGGGCGCGTCAGCGACATCGTGGGGCGGCGGAAGGTCTACGTTGCCGCTCTCGGTTTGTTTTTACTTGGCTCTATTTGGGTTCCATTTGCCCCCAATCTGCCTACTTTCCTGGCGGGGCGGGTGTTGACGGCGTTGGGCGGAGGGGCCATGGTTCCGGTAGGCATGGCTATCATTGGCGACATCTATCCGCCGTCGCGACGGGCGTCAGCCCTGGGGGTGTTGGGGGCGATTGACACGGCTGGTTGGGTGTGGGGCCCCCTGTATGGGGCGTTGCTGGTGCGCTTTCTGGATTGGCGCTGGCAGTTCTATCTGAATATTCCCCTCAGCCTGTTGGGCATGGCGGCGGCGTGGTGGGCGCTGCGCGACCTGCCGCCGCCCGTGCGGGGCAGCCGGCTGGATTGGCGCGGCGTGGCCTTGTTGACGGTAGGATTGGTGGCGCTAAACGTGGCTTTGCTCAACCGCAGCGACATTCAGAGCGTCAGCACTCTCTCCCAGTTGGCAACAGAACCCTCTATGAACACTGCCCCGCTGTGGATAGGAGCGGCAGCGGCGCTGCTCTTGTTTGCCTGGGTGGAACGCCGCCAACCCGACCCATTGATTGATTGGTCATTGTTTCGGCTGCCAAACTTCATGCCTGCCATTCTGGTCAATTTTTTGGTGGGGGGCGTGCTGATTATTGCCATGGTCAATGTGCCTCTGTTTGTGAACGTGGTGGAAATTGACCTGGCGCAGGCGGCGCTGGACAGCGGACGGCTGCTGAGCAGCATGACGCTGGCAATGGCGATCATGGCGTACATGGGGGGATTGGGCACAGAAAAGTGGGGGTACCGGGTGGTAGCCAGCGCCGGCATTCTGGCTTGCATTGCCGGCTTTTTGTTGATGGGGTGGAACTGGCAGGCGGATACGCCGTATCAGCAGATGGCCTGGCAGCTTGCTATTTTAGGGGCGGGCTTTGGTCTGGTGACAGCGCCCGTAGGAGCGGCGGTAATCAACGCCGCCCCCGCCGATCAACGCGGCATTGCCGCCAGTCTGGTGATTGTGCTGCGGCTGTTGGGCATGAGCGTGGGACTGGCGGCGCTGACCAGTTGGGGGCTGCACCGCTTCAACGTGCTGCGGGTGCAGGTAACGCTGCCACCCATCACCGACCCGACCTTTGCCCAGGCATTGGCGGACGGGTTGACCAACGTGACGGTACAGGTGTTGGCGGAGACGTTTGTGGTGAGTGGGGGGATTGCTGGTCTAGCTTTGCTTGTCAGCCGCTGGTTGCGCCGGGAAACAGTTTCACTATGACGATCAGAACAGCGAAAAGACAAAACGATTGTCGCTGTTATGATTCGCGAAAGCCAATCTGTATGGTTGTTTCAAAGTAATTCACTCGAGAAAATCGCTGATAATAATGAGTCAGAATGTTGTTGAATACATCTTTGGGAGGATTGTTTAGATTTGGCGATAAGATTATGAAGGTTTGACTCTAATGCGCCCCCAGTATAAATCATCCAATCCTACTTGTTTTAAACTCAGCATTAAACGTCGTTTTTCTTCATCAATGCGCAAAACCCGTAAATTTACTTTTTTGCCCAAATGAACAACTTCGTTGGGATGGTTAATTCTTTCCTGAGAAAGCTCAGAAATATGCACGAAGCCTTCCATTTCATCATTTACGGAAACAA
>JAGVTM010000335.1 GCA_019136785.1 Chloroflexota bacterium
ATTCGATCTGGAATATATTCGCATCCTTCGATATTTATGGGGCAGATTCGTCGATTAAGCTGCAAAATTTCAAGAGGGATTTCTCGTTCTTGTACGTAATTATGCTTCCAATAGTCTTCCTCTATGCCAGGGCGGTTAGTGCAACCGTAACTAGCACTGGCGTTACAGGATCACCATGGGGAGATATTCTTGTGTCGGCATCGGTGACGATTCCCACTGCTATTGGAATGATGGTGATTACCACAATGTTTGATTTTGCCTTTTCTATGTTCTCAGGAGATCAGGTTTCTGAGCAATCACAGAATTCATAGACCCAAATCTTTTGCCATCATAAAGGTAGGAAAAACAAGCATTTAGGTCATGGGACTTCCTGAACAACTCGGCTTTCAGACACGATATTTTGATTTACCCGACCTGCGGATGCACGCTGCCGTGGCCGGGCCAGAGGATGGGCCGCTGCTGATTTTGCTGCATGGCTTCCCGGAGTTCTGGTATTCCTGGCGACATCAAATAGAGCCGCTGGCGCGGGCGGGCTTTCGCGTGGTGGCGCCTGACCAGCGCGGTTATAACCTGACAGCCAAAGCGCCGCCGTTTGACATTCATACGCTGGTGGGCGACATCACGGCCCTGATGGACGCCTGCGGTGCGGCTTCTGCTTACGTGGCCGGGCACGATTGGGGGGCGGCAGTGGCCTGGGGGCTGGTGACGTTGCAGCCAGAGCGGGTGAAGCGGCTGGCTATCCTGAACGTGCCTCATCCCGCCCCCATGTTTCGCGCCCTGAGCGGCGGCAATTTGCGCCAACTGCGGCGAAGCTGGTACATATTCTTCTTCCAGATACCCGACCTGCCTGAATGGTCGCTGCGCCGCCAGAACTACGCTAACTTGCACCGCATGATGAAGGGCAGCAGCCTGCGGCACACCTTCACAGAGGTGGACCTGGCGCGTTACCAGGTTGCCTGGGCACAGCCAGGGGCGTTGTATGCCATGATTGGCTGGTATCGAGCGCTGCTGCGCCGCAGCTTCCGCCAGAATCGCCAGCAAAGCCAGACGCGGGTGCGTGTGCCTACGCTGATTTTGTGGGGGGAGAAAGACATTGCGCTGGGCGTGGAACTGGCGGAACAAAGCTGTGACTGGGTGGATGACGTGCAGTTGATCCGTTTCCCCAACGCCACCCACTGGGTTCACGAAGACGAACCCAACGCCGTGACGCAGGCGCTGCTGGCGCACTTTGGCGCGCCCGCGGCAGATGCCACCTGACCAGCGTGGTTTGTAGGGCATGATAAGCTATCGTACAATATGGTTACGCTGCCTACATACCTGTATTGATCCAACTACGTAGCAGTCTGCCTGCCGGCATCAAACTCTACCAGTTCCCATCCAGCCGTCTACTTCCGCAAGGAGGCTCCCATGATTACGCCCGATAAGACCGTCCGCACCACCTGCCCTTACTGCGGGGTGGGCTGCCAGATGAATTTGCAGATCAAGGACAACTTTATTTACGCCGTGGAAGCGCCGTTTGACGCCGCGCCCAATTATGGCATGTTGTGCGTCAAGGGGCGGTTTGGCACGGACTATGTGAAGCACCCTGGACGGGTGAAAACGCCGCTGATTCGCGTGAACCGCGCCGAGGGGCGCAGCGCGCCGCCCGTGTGGCGGGAAGCCACCTGGGACGAAGCGCTAGACCTGACAGCGGACGAACTGGTGCGCATTGTGCGCGCGCATGGCGGGGACGCCGTCGCCAGTTACGCCAGCGCCAAAGCTACCAATGAGGATACTTACGTTTTCCAGAAGATGATGCGGGCGCTGATAGGGACGAACAACGTAGACCATTGCGCCCGGCTGTGCCATGCGGGTTCGGTGACGGGCTTGCAGCTTTCGATCGGCTCCAGCGCCATGTCCAACTCCATTGCGGAGATGGAAAACCTGGAAGCGTTTATCGTCACCGGGTCGAATACGACGGAAACGCATCCGGTGATCAGCAACTTCTTAAAGCGGGCGGTGCGCAAGAATGGGGCCAGGCTGATCGTGGTGGACCCGCGGCGGATTGACATGACGAATTTCGCCACGCTGTGGCTGCGGCAGAATCCGGGCACAGACGTGGCGGTGTTCCAGGCGATGGCCCACGTCATTGTCAAAGAGAGACTGTATAACGAGTCGTTTATTCACAACCGCACAGAGGGGTTCCAGGAGTATATTGAGTCGTTGGAGGAGTGTACGCCGGAGTGGGCGGAGGGGGTGAGCGGCGTGCCGGCACAATCCATCCGTGAAGCCGCCCGTATTTACGCCAGCGCCAACCGCGCCGCCATTTATTGGGGCATGGGCATCAGCCAGAGCACGCACGGTACGGACAACACCCTGTCGCTGGTCAACCTGGCTTTGATGTGCGGGCACGTGGGGCAGCCGGGCACAGGATTGAACCCGCTGCGCGGGCAAAACAACGTCCAGGGCTGCTCCGACAGCGGCGGGCTGCCCAACGTCTACACCGCTTACCAGCGCGTGGACAATCCGCAGGTGCAGGCTAAATTTGAGCAGACGTGGGGAACGCGGTTGAACCCGCAGCCGGGGCTGACAGCCACGGAAATGGTCAGCGGGGCCATTGATGGCGCGGTGCGGGCTATGTACATCGTGGGCGAGAACCCCATGATCAGCGAGCCGAACCAGAACCATACCCGCCACGCCCTGGAGCACCTGGAGTTCATGGTGTGCCAGGACATCTTCATCAATGAAACGGGGGAGATGGCGGACGTGATATTGCCGGCAACTTCCTTCGCCGAAAAAGATGGCACCTTCACCAACACCGACCGCCGCGTGCAGCGCTGCCGCGCCGCCGTCCCCCCCGTGGGCAATTCCCGCCCGGATTGGGATATTCTCAGCGACCTGGGGCGGCGCATTGCCGCGCGGCTGGACGTGACGCTGTCGGCAGGCTTTGACTACACCCATCCGCGCCAGATTTGGGAAGAGATGCGCCACGTCACGCCTGATTTTTGGGGCATTGATTACGACCGCCTGGAGCGCGAAGGGGGCGTGCATTGGCCCTGCCCCGGCTTTGACCATCCGGGCACGCCCTTCCTGTTTACAGACGAATTCCCGCGCGGGCGGGGCAAATTCTGGGAAGTGACCTTTGGCACGGAGTCGGAACTGCCTGACGCCGAATACCCGTTCAACCTGAGCACCGGGCGCGTACTCTATCACTGGCACGGCAGCACCATGACGGGGCGCTCGCGCCTGGAAGAGATATACCCGGAAGCGGTGTGCGAAATGAGTCCGGCGGACGCGGCGGCTGCCGGCATGAAAACGGGTGATTGGGTGAAGGTCAGCTCCCGCCGCGGCGCGATTAAAACCCGTTTGTTGGTCACCGACCGCTCGCCGCGGGGCACCATTTTTATTCCATTCCACTTTGCCGAAGCGGCGGCGAACCTGTTGACGCTCGATCGCATTGACAGCCGCGCCAAAATCCCCGACTACAAGAGTACTGCCGTCAAAATCGAAAAAACGGACGCGCCCGAAGGGTGGGATGAAGGGTATAACGAACCGCTGTTGCAGCGCGGGGCGATTAAAGACCCGGTTCAGGTGCATTAGCGCAGTGCCAGGCACGGGGCAGCAGGAATCTATTTGAACAAGACCATTCGCCCCGTGCCTGGCACTACA
>JAGVTM010000121.1 GCA_019136785.1 Chloroflexota bacterium
GCTGCTCAATGGTAATGTGAGCGTCAAGGATTTGTTTAATCCAGCCTCCCTTACTCGTTGGCAAACGTTATCTGAGCAGACGTTTGAATTAGAGATACAGGCAAATGCTGGTATTTATGTCTATCGTCTAGTTATCGAACATGAGAAAACCAGACCCTTGCTACGCATTGCTCACGAAAGCCTGCATTTTAACGATATGCTCCTCCTCAAATTTGAACGAGGAGAAGCGCAACTCTATCGTGATGGCGGTGTGCCGGGCCCTACTTATCCGTTTGATTGGGAACGTTCTGTCGTGGCGACGTTGCCCCCGCGCCACGACAACACCCAATTGACCTGGTTCCGAGAACGGATGAAGCGATTTGTGATTGTGCAAATAGACGCATTTTGCCTGAAAAACGAAAGCGATGAAGAAAGCGCTTTACTCACTTATCGCGCCGAAAACTTTGTCTCGTGGTACCGCATCTTTTCTCAAGATCAAGGCAAATCATTTGAACTTACCCAGGCGTTGCGAGAAATAATAGATGGGTTTAGTCACTTTGCGTTTCAATCCGTTGGGGAAACGACGCGCATTTTGACCGTACACTTCAAGAAAGGGGGGGAAACAATTAAGTATCAATTGAAGGAGCTCTCGGAAGGGCAAAGAACATTGATTGTGCTTTATGTTCTGGCTTATTTCTCACGCTCGGCTGATTACACTTTGTGCATTGATGAACCAGAAAATTTCCTGGCTTTGCCTGAAATTCAGCCATGGTTGCGGTATCTATATGACGCCTGCGCTGAAAATGATTTGCAGGCTTTGCTCATTTCCCATCACCCGGAATTAATAGATTACCTGGCAGCACACGCTGGCATCTGGTTTCAACGCGACAATACTGGCCCAGCCCGTGTCAGACCCGTCGTATCCCATAACTCCCTGGACGGGGTGCCTATCTCTACTCTGGTTGAACGTGGGTGGATTAATGTCTAAGCGCGCCCAATTGATCATTGTCAGCGAGGACTTGCAACAAGATTACGTTGCACGTCACTACTTCATGGCTCGCGGCTTTGATCGCCATAAAATTCGCAGCTACATCAATCCAAAGGGAGAAGGCGCGGGAGAACAGTATGTGCGGCAGAAATTTGTCATAGAAGTTAAGGCATACCGCCAACAAGCCAATCATCTGGATGTGCGATTGGCTCTCATGATAGATGCCGACAACTTCTCTGTGGCTGAACGCTACCTTCAACTTGACAAAGAGTTGGAGCAGAGTAACCATCCTAAACGGCAGCCAACCGAACGTATAGCTATCTTTGTCCCCAAACGCAACATCGAAACCTGGATACATTATTTACAGGGAGAACAAGTTGACGAAGAAACGGTATACAGAAGGCTGACGGCCATTGGGGAGTGCAAGCAATATGTGCACCGATTTGCGACCGAAATCCGTCCACAACACTTACCCGATGACGCGCCTGCCTCCTTACATGAGGCCTGCAAGGAGGTAACACGCATTATGTAAGGCTCCAGTGGATCATTTTTCTAAAAGCGAAGCCAGGACGCGCTCTGGGGTGAAGGGGAGGCGGCGGAGGCGGGCGCCGGTGAGGGCGAAGAAGGCGTTGGCGATGGCGGCAGCAACGGGGCCCAGCGGCGGCTCGCCGACGCCGCGAGGTACGCCGTCTGACTCCAGCAGGTGCACTTCGATGACGGGGGAGTCGGCGATAGTCAGCAGGGGGTAGCGGTCAAAGTTGGTGGGTTCGATGACGCCATCTTTGATGGTCATTTCTTCAATGAGGGTGGAGCCGACGCCCATGATGATGGAACCTTCTACTTGCGCGGCGGCGCCGTTGGGGTTGACGACGAGGCCGGGATCCATGGCGGCGACGACGCGCTCAACGCGGATTTTACCGCTGGCGTGATCTACGGAAAGTTCGGCGACCTGGGCGACGACTGTGCCCACGTCTACGCTCCAGGCGATACCGCGGGCGCGCCCGACGGGCAGCGGCGCGCCCCAGCCGGCTTTGGCGGCGGCTAACTGCAAGGCGGCGCGGGCGCGCTGGCTCAGAGGGTCGGCGCCCAGGTGGTCGAGGCGGAATTGCAGAGGATCGCTGCCGGCAGCGTGCGCCAGTTCATCCATGAAGCTTTCCAGGGCAAATGTGTTTGCCAGCAGCCCCAAGCCACGCCACCAGCCAGTGCGCACGGGCAGTTTGATGCGCCAGGCGGCGGTGTGGCGGTGGGGAATGCCGGCATATGGAATCCTGGCCCCGCGCCACGCGCCAAAATCGGCGCCCATGGCTGCGGCGGCGATTCCGGGCAGAAAAGCAAACGCCACGTCGCCGCTGGCTTGTTTGTGCTGCAGGGCGGTGATGCGCCCGTTGTCCAGCCGCGCTGACAGGCGGCTGTGGGTGGGGGGACGAAAGTAGCCGCCGCGCATCTCTTCGGCGCGGGTCCAGCCCACGTGGACGGGGCGGCCCACTGCCTGCGACAAACGAGCGGCTTCTACTGCCGCCTCAATGTTGAGTTTGCGCCCAAAGCCGCCGCCCAGGTAGGTGGGAATGACTTCGATTTGGGCTGCGTCCATTTTCAAGATGGGGGCCAGTTCGCTTTGGATCGTTGCCGGCGCCTGGGTAGAAGCCCAGATGCGGGCGGAATCGGCTTTGACGTCGGCTAAAGCGGCAGGCGGCTCCAGTTGGGCATGAACGGCGAAGGGGGAGCGGTATTCGGCGGTGAGGTCGCGGCGGTCGCGCAGGTAGCGTTCGGCGCTGCCTTCCTTTTGGATGGTCACGCCGCCGCGCGCGCCTACAGCGATCAGCGCGTCTAGCTCTGCCTGCTGCCACAGCTTGCCTTCGTCCCACTCGACCTCGATTGCCGCCGCACCCGCCCAAGCCTGATAGCGGGTTTGGGCGACAACGCCGGCAAAATCGTCCTCAATAACGACTTGTACCACGCCGGGCAGGCTGCCGGCATTGCCGGCGCGAGCCAAGCGCATGACGCCCTCAATGGTAGGCGGATGCACGGCTGCGCCATAGAGCATGTCTGGCTGGCGCAGGTCATAACCGTAGATGGCGCTGCCGGCAATTTTGGCGGGCAAATCAACGCGGGGCACAGGCTGACCAATGTAGCGAAAATCCGCCGTTGGCTTGAGGGGCGCTGCAGCTTCAGGGAATTCCCATTCTGTCTGGCCGGCGACAAGTTCGCCATAGGTCAAGCGTTGGCTGCCGTCGGCTGTTTCGATGCCGGCAGCGCGAGCCAGCAGCGCCGTCGCCGTCATGCCCCAAAGGTCGGCGGCGCGCTGGCGCAGCATTTCGCGCAACGTCGCCGCCGCCTGACGCAGCGGTTGGAAAGAAGAGGCTACGGAAGTGCTGCCGGCAGTTCCCATGCTGTCCTCGGGCCCACGATGGGTGCCGCCTTGAATGACTTCTAGCTGCTCCAGATTGACTTCCAGTTCATCTGCAGCGATTTGCGCCAGGGCGGTGTGCACGCCCTGCCCCATTTCCACTTTGCTTAGATAAAGACGTATGCGGTTATCGGGCGTGATTTCAAACCAGGCAAATGGGTCGTCGGGCAGTCCCGTAAAGGAGATGTTGTCCGAGTCGAGTTGTTCAGCCACAAAAAGGCGCAGCGGCGCTTTGCCCAGGGTGACGCCCAGCGCCAGCCCGGCGCCGGTTGCCGCCGCGCGGGCAATGGCGGATTGGATGCGCGTGTAGCAGCCGCAGCGGCAGTAGTTGCGGTTCATAGCCTGGCGGATTTCGTCTGGGGTTGGCGCAGGGTTTTGGGACAGGAAGGCGGCGGCGGTCATCATCTGACCGCTCATGCACCAGCCACATTGGGGGACCTGTTCTTCCAGAAAAGCGCGCTGCACCGGATGCAGTTCGCCGTTCTGGCTTAAGCCTTCAATGGTGGTGACGGCTTTGCCGGCAACGGCGCTGACGGGCGTCATACAGGCGCGCACAGCTTCGCCGTTGGCGTGGACGGTGCACGCGCCGCAGATGCCTGCGCCGCAGCCGAACTTTGTGCCGGTTAGCCCCAATTCGTCGCGCAATGCCCACAGGAGCAGGGCGTTGGGGTCGTCAATGAAGTGCGGTTCGCCGTTTATGGTTAGTTCCATTGGTTGCCTCTATATGCTCTCACGCGGGGGCGCGGAGGGCGTGAAGAAAATGGTACGGTGTTTGTGGGACAGTTTGGCAAACTTTCCCACGGAGATCTAACGCGGAGGAAAAGAGGGGGACAATTGAATGGTGTTTTTTGGGGATTCAATTGTCCGGAGCTGCCGTGTAGGATGCGGGAAAAGCAATAATTAATGGGTGAATTGGTGAATTCGTGAATGGTTAATGGAGCGCTGCTGCGTATTTGAGGGGGATTGTAGCAGAGGGAGTATGAATTGTCAAGTTTTTGTAATGGTATTGTTCGTATTTTTGCGAATTGCCGGCAGCGGTGGAGGAATGGCAAGAGGGCTGGCGTGCTGCCTGCAAGCGGGGAGGGTCAGGGGAGGAGAGCGGTCATCATCTGGTGG
>JAGVTM010000337.1 GCA_019136785.1 Chloroflexota bacterium
TGGTTGCCGTCGTCGTCTGTGTCCAGTAAGAAGTAGGCTGCCAGCAGGATAGGGTCGAGGGAGAAGGAAGCCAGCGGCGGTTGTGCCGGGCGGGTGAGGTGGTAAATGAAGCGCCCCATCACTGCCGGCAGGTCAGATATGCCGGCATCACGGCGACGAACGAGTGGGAGGGATGGGGTAAACATCAGGTCACCTGTTTGCCAGACTGAAGCAGTCTCCGAGACTGCTCCAGTCTTTTACTTCCAGTCGCGGATGTGCGGGTAGAGGAGTTGGATACGCTTTAATATTTGTTCCTGCTGTGTTTTGACGGCGGCGTGGCTGAACTGCACGTCGCGCAGGTGGTCGTGGATAGCCATAATGCCTTCGTAATCCAGCGCGTCCAGTTGGGGGACGACGTACAACAGGAAGGCTTCCGCCAGCAGGCGCAGCGCCAGGTCGTCTCTGGCGGCAGGCGCGGTGGTGGGCGCTTCCTGTTGGTAACGGTCGCCCAGGTACTCAATCATGTCCTTGATGATGGCGGGGCCCAAGGCGCGCCGTTCCATGAGCGGGTTGACGTCGTTAATGAGCGGCAAGACGGGCGTGATTTTGTGGCGATACAGCAAGACGCGAAACGCCCGCTGCAATACGCTCATGTCTACCCAGGCAGGTTCGGGATCGCTGGCTTGGGTTTTGGCGTTCAGCGCCAACTGCTGCTTGCTCAACCATTTGTCTACCAGCCAGTTGTAGGTGCCGGGCGCGGGCAGGTCGAGGTCAATGAAGGCGAAGCGGCGCATGAAAGCCAGCGACATGGCGAAAAGGGAGGATTTGTCGTAGACATTCATGGTGCCAATGATGCGCCAGTTGGGGTGGATGGTGTAATCGTACTGTCTGGCGTTGGCGGCATACCAGGCTGCGCCGGCAGATGCCGGCAAAACCTGTATCTCTTGCGTACCTACGCGATAGGGCAGGGTGACCGCCTGCCCAGAGAGGACGGTGAACAGTTCGCCAAAGGCTTTATCAATTTCGGCGCGGTTGATTTCGTCAATGATCAGCCATTTGCCCGTGCGAATGGCGTCCAGGAAGATGCCCAGGCGGAATTGCAGCGTTTGCTGCGTGGTGGGCACGTAGCCGCCAACGGTGTCAAAGGTGGTCCAGTCGGCGGTGGCGGTGGCTAACACGCCGCCAGGCAGCGGCGTAAACTGCTGCGCGGCGGCAAAGGCGCAGATGTCCTGCGCCAGGGAAGTTTTGCCTGTGCCGGGGGGGCCGGTGAGGATGATGTGTTTGCCGGCATTTAACGCCGAAGCAATTTGGGCATAAACCTCATCCGCCAGGGCAATGCCGCTGTTAGCCATGACGTGCGTCTGCAAAGCCTGCCCGCTCATTTGTACGGGTCTGACCAGCGTGCGATCTAGCAGCGGCTGGTCTTGGGTGGGCGGGCCCAGTTCAGGCGGCGATTCGGGGGCGTCCATACGGCTGGCTAGCAGACTTTGCAGCGCGCCCACCAGACTTTGGGCGTCCACGGGGCTGGCGCTGCCCAACTGCGCCAGCGGACGACGGTCTAGCTGTTCTAGCGGCGGGCGGAAAGCGTCTTTCTCTTGCCGTTTCACCTCGAACAGTTTGCCGTCTTGTTGCCCCATAATCAACACGGGGATGCCCCACGTCCAGCTATCGGGCGCGGCGGTGTACAGGTCGTGGCGGGTGGCAGCCATAGCCATGTCTACGCGCCCGCTGCGGGCCAGGTCGCCATAGAAACGCTGCGTGAACACCTGGGCGGCGTCAATGGGCATGTTCTTTTGCATGGCAATGACGGCGGGAATGCCGGCAGCAACCAGGTTAGAAGCCAGCGAACGGTAGACGCGACCCGTTTCCTGGAACTGCTGGTCGGCTTCGGCTGCCGGCAGCGGCGTTTGCCCTGGGGCGGCGCTGACGCAAGTAGCCAACGCAATCAGGCGTAATTCATTCCCAACCGTGACCCCATTGCGGAAATCTAGCGCGGAGATAAGTTCAAATTCGCGCGCCTCGTTTTCCAACACGACGAAGAAATCATCTTCCAGGTAGATACCGTGGGCGACCAGGTGTAGGGCGTGAATGTTTTGCGCGCCCGCGACGCTGCTTTCTTGCAACCGTTCCTTGATGCTGTCCAGGCTAAAGCGCTCGTCGGCGGCGCTGTGCATCACTTCATAGGTCATCCAGCCTTTTTCCACCAGGGGGGCCATGGCGCGGCGAATGACGTCCAGTTCCTTGTCTACCAGCAGCGGCTGCAAGCGGTTAATGGGGGGAAGTCCCTCTGCCAGATTGGTGGGGTTGGCGATGACAAACAGCACGTGAACGGGATGCGCCGGCAGCGGCGGAATGGATTCGCGCCCGCCTTGCAGCCGGTAGTAGGGGGAGAACTCGCGCACGGCCAGCGGCTTGTCTGCGCCTTCTTCGGCTAGAAATTCCCACTTGTAGGGATAGGCGGCTGATTCGGCGTCCAGGCGCAACTGCCAGCGCATCTTGCCCTGGGTGCGGTCGCGGGCAATGACGTAGCCGGCTTTGGTGGAGCGGTTTTCAAAATTGGGGGCGGCGTCTTCGTTGACAATGCCGGCAAACAAGCGCTGCCCATAGCGCGTGGGGGTCAACAGCAGTTCGTTTTTTAGCTCTTCATGGGGCAGGCGGTTGCGGCTGCGGAATTCTGTTTTGTCATTCAGGATAAGGGTGACGGTTTTGTCGTTGACGTCCACGATGATGCGCCCTTCGTCGGGGGGCGGGTCGGGCAGCTTTTGCCAGCCGATGATCACAGGAGCCGCAACCGGCGGCGCTTCTCTTTTGGGGGTAGCCGGCGGTGGCGATTCTTCGGCCTCTTCCGCCGGCGGGGTCGGCGCTGTTCCCACTCCTGCGGAAAAGGTCTGCCCATTACCTGGCGACGGTGGGGGAACAGTCACCTGAATTTCGGCGAAAAGCAAGTCGCCGAACAACTCTCCTTTTTCGTTGCGCAACTGCCAGGTGCTGCGTCGTTTCCCTGGCGTCTCTGGGGCTATCATAGGAACGCTCAGAACTGTCTCTGCGCCTGGGGCGACGGGTTCTAGCGACATATCATCTGGCGCGCCCATACGGTCATCGCTGACGCAGACGAGCTGGTAACGGTCATTCCAGATTGTGTTGCCGCTGTTGCGCACACGCCACGCCTTGAAGAATGTTTCGCCAGGGGCAACCTCCGTCCCATCTTCCGTGGACACGTCTTCCAGGAAAACGGCGTTGTCAATTGGCTCGGGGGTAACCACTTCAATGTCCGCAAAAAAGGAGTCGCCAAACAACTGGCCCTGTTCATTTTGCAGCCGCCAGGTGCTGCGCCGCTTGCCCAATTCTGCGGGCGCGATCAGGGAGACGGACAGCACAGTCTCGGCTCCTGGAGGCGTTTCTTGCGCCAGGGATACGGCGTCGGGGCCCTCCATCCGTTCGCCGCCGACGAAAATTAGTTGGTACTGGCTGTTCCAGGTCGCGCCCCCTGTGTTACGCGCGCGCCATTGTTTCACGAAGCGGGAACCTGCGGGAATCGCCGAGCCATCGGGAATGGATTCGTCCTCTACAAACAAGGCGTCATCTTTGCGCGACGTTTGCACGGTCAGCGACATCTGGTATGGTTTCGACGCATAGGATTCATTGCC
>JAGVTM010000063.1 GCA_019136785.1 Chloroflexota bacterium
GGTCTGGGCGTCGTTTCCCTGACCGAAGTCACGCAAAGCCTGGAGGAAGTCTACTTGCGCGTAGTCGCTGCCAGACCTCAAAACAATCCTCCCGCCCTGTAGCGCCATTTTCCAAAATGGCGCTTCTGACCACTGACTACTCTCCACTGATCACGCTCGAGGACCTATGGCTGTTTTAGAACACATTCAATCCCCCCAGGCTGCCCGCCGCCCGCCTGTTTTTAGCCGCCATGATTTGCACATGGCCCTGATTGTGACCCGCCGCGAAGTGCGCGATTCCTTCCGCGACTGGCGTATCATCATTCCCATCGTGCTGCTCACCCTCTTCTTTCCCGGCCTGATGAACTTCACCGCCGGTCGCTTGCTGGGGTTTGTGGGACAGTTCGGCGCGGAACTGGTTGCCGAGCGGTTGATTCCCTTCCTGCTGTTGGTCGTCGGCTTCTTTCCCATGTCCTTTTCTTTGGTCATTGCCCTGGAGACGTTCGTAGGCGAGAAAGAACGCAAAAGCCTGGAGCCGCTGCTGGCTACGCCGCTGACCAATATGCAGCTTTACGTGGGCAAGATGCTGGCTGCTGTCGTGCCCCCTCTGATAGCCAGCTACCTGGGCATAGCCGTCTATCTTGTCGGTCTGGCGGTCACAGTGCAATGGTACGCGCCCCCCACGTTGTTGATCCAGACCATCGTGATCACGACAGTGCAGGGCGTGGTCATGGTCTCCGGGGCCGTCGTCATTTCCAGCCAGACCACCAGCGTGCGCGCTTCCAACCTGCTGGCCAGCTTTATCATAGTGCCTATGGCTCTGCTGATTCAAACCGAAGCCGTCGCCCTGTTCTTTGCCAACTACACCGGGCTGTGGTGGGTGATTTTAGGCTTGTCCGTAACCGCCGTTATTTTGCTGCGCATGGGCATCCACCTGTTTAACCGCGAAGAGCTGCTGGGGCGGGATATTGACCAGCTTCGCTTAGGCTGGATGGCGCGCTACTTTTGGGCGCATTTTGTGGGGGAGACGGCAGCCGGAAAATGGCCGGGCATGCGCGCCTGGTATCGGCAGACGTTTGGTCTGCTGCGCGAGTTAAAATTGCCGGCATTAGCCACCGCCATAGCCTTCCTGGGTGCGCTCCTGTTGGGCCGCGTCCTGACCGACGCCTACCCCTTCCCCGCAGCCATCCAGTCCCAACTGACTGGTCGCACCATCCTGGACAACTTCCGCTTCATCCAGACCATCCAGGCTGACCTGCCCTGGCTCATCTTTGCCCAAAACGTGCGCGTGCTCCTGCTGCAAGCCCTATTGGGCATCTTCACTTTTGGCGTCATGGGCGTGCTGGTCTTTATGCTCCCCTGGTCATTGATCAGCTTTGGCGCGGCGCAGTTGGCTATCGCCGGTCAAAACCCATTCACCTTTCTGCTGGCGACCATTATCCCCCATGCAGTCATCGAACTCCCCGCCTTATGGCTGGTCGCCGCTGCCGCCTTACGCTGGCAAATCGTCCTGATTGCCCCGCCGCCCAATCGCACCGTCAGCGAAAGCTGGCTGCAAGCCGCCGCTCACTTTTGCCGCCTGCTGGTGGGCATCGCTATCCCTCTACTTATCCTGGCTGCCTTCATCGAAGCCTACATCACCCCCCAGGTCTTGCTGCGCGTCTACGGCAACTAAAACCGCAGCGCGCACATCCTGGACGCTGGGCAAAACAATCGGGTAATCCCGCCCTTATTGCCAGGGAAGGTGTAATAGTGGGCAAGGGCGCGCAGCGCCCCTCGCCCTCTCCAAAAGCCCCCTTCCCCCTGGGGGGAAGGGGGTTGGGGGGATGGGGACCTCGTCTCACCCCTCCACCACCCTATCCGTCACGCCCCCGTGAGCAATGGATGGGTCTGCCCCGCCAACTCTTGCGCCCGATTCCGCGCGGCGTGCAGCGCCTTCACAATCTGTTCGCGCAAACTTTCCTTGTCCGTCTTCCGGCTGACCAGAATCGGCTTGCCAAACACAAAATACATGCGCGAAAAAGGAATCGTCACCAGATACTCATCCCAACGATTGAGTCGAATCGCCGGACGCGCCGACGCGCCAAAAGGCAGCACCGCCGCCTGCGCTTTTTGCGCCAGGAAAAAGATTCCCTCCTTGGGCACAAAAGCGGGCCCATCTGGCCCATCCGGGGCAATCACCGAGCGATACCCTTCCTTCATGGCTTTAATCACTTGCAGCACCGACCGCCCGGCAGCCATGGGATTCCCTTGCATATCCACCGTATAAGATGGCCCCGCGCCCAACCGGTCGCCCACGTGGTTCAGGGTAACGCCGCGATCATCTCCCACCAGAATGGAACTATATTGGGACGTATTCTCAAAGCGATCAATGTAGTTGACCACCATCATTACCTGCTGGTGCCACAAAGCCCAAAGCACCGGGTGACCGCTGGCTTTGGCTGCTTCCAGGTTTTCCAGACCCTCCACGCTCATGCGCGCCGTGCGCGTCACCAGGCGGATGTAGTTAAACAGCAGTTCCCCTTGCAGGATACCCCACCAATATTTCATTTTACTCATGTTGATCTCGCTTCGTAGTAGTTGGCTCTGGCTTGAGCCGTTGCCCGGTGCAGCGCATCGGTCAGGGGTTCGGTGATGGCTTCGTAAGGCGCTTTTGCCGGCGCGGCTACCGGCTCCCCGATCACCAATGAAATGCGGGCGAATGGGTAGGGCACCACGTAGGTGTCCCAACGGCGCAGACTGTAGCCGCGCCGCGTGTACGCGCCAATAGGCAGCAGCAGCGCCTGCGTCTTTTGCGCCAGATAAGCCACGCCTGGCTTGATCACATACGCCGGGCCGTCGGGCCCATCCGGCGTCATGTAACAATCCTTCCCCTGTTTCACCAGCCGCACCAACTGGGCAAAAGTGCGCGCTGCCGCCAGGGTGTCGTCCCCTTTCAGGTTCATGGGGAAGGGGTGCGCGCCTACCTTGCCGGCAAACACACTCAACGTTTCCCCGCGCCAGTCATCGGGCATCATCAACACAAGTTTGCTCATGTCGTACTGCTGCAAGAAGAAGCCCGCCAGCATCATGGTCATGCCATGCCAGGCAGCCAGGATGACTGGCTGGCTGCTGGCTTGCGCCGCCTGCCACCGTTCAATGCCCGCGATTTGAAAATGGGCCGTGCGCTGTATCAAACGCGCTTCCAGCGTCAGCACAGACCCCTCCACCCGCCTGAGCCAGGCTGTCATATCTGTCCCCCGCGCATCAAGATGCCCGCGCGCAGCAAACTGGCTCCCAGATACCCGTTGGTAACCAGGAACCAGGTGAGCACAAAGGGCCAGAAAAAGAGGGAGACAACAATCATGCCCAGAAAGACAGCCGTCAGCCGCCGCCGCGAGACTACCCAGGCCAGCGACGGGAAACGAATCAGGCTGACCATCAACAGGCACAGCCCGAACAGCAGCAGCGGGTAGAAAGTGTCTGGCAAAAATCTGTCCGGCAGGGCCAGATCCGACAGCACCGCCAGCGCCTGTGTTGCTCCCGCAGTGGAGATTGTCAAGCCCAGCGAATCGGCTGAGCCGCTCAATTTCACGGGCAGCAGGTTAAAGCGAGCCAGACGAAAAGCGCCTGCCAGTGGGGTTAGAATGACAAAGGGCCAGATGCAGCCGCATGAAGACGAGCACCGCCGGGGCCGTGCCCAGGCTGACCATATCCACCAATGAGTCAAGCTGCAAGCCGAAGGGCGTGCCGGCATTCAGCCGCCGCGCCATCTCCCCATCAAACATATCCAGAATGTAGCTGGTCAGGATGAGACCCCCGGCCAGTTGCAGATTGCCTGTGGCTGAGGACATGATAGACACAATGCCGCAAATCAGCGACAGGAACGTAATACTATTGGGAACCAGATAACGATACTTGCTAAGCATGGCGCGCCTCAGCGGGAAATTGAGCCAGCGGGGTAACTCCCCCATATACTTTGTCGCCGGTAGCCGCCAGTACCTGGGCAGTTGGCGGCAGATAAAGGTCAACCCGCGAGCCAAAACGAATCAACCCAAACCGTTGGCCCGTGCGCAGTTCATCTCCCACCTGGGCATAATTGACGCAGCGGCGGGCCATAATGCCGGCAATTTGCTTCACCAACACCAACCCATACGGCGACTCGATCACCATGGCGATATGTTCATTCACTTCCGACGCCTCCGGGCGAAACGCTTGCAAGAACTGGCCCGGATGGTGTGCCCAGGCCACCACCCGCCCGGCAATCGGCGCGCGCTGCACGTGCACATCCAGCACCGACAAGAAAATGCTGATGCGCGTGGCATCGGGCTGTCCTGTATGCGGTTCCGCTTCGGTGACAATGGCCACGACTTCCCCATCCCCTGGACTGACCACTAACCCCGGTTGCGCCGGGCTTTCGCGTTGTGGGTCGCGGAAAAACCACAATACCAGGCCCCACACAGCCCCGCCCAACAGCAGCAGGCTGCCGGAAAACCAGCCAGGCCACCTGCGCCACACCCCAATGAGCAGCGCCCAAAAAACTGATACAATCCCAATTGTTGCCCCGCCGCCCTCGGCAAAAGGCCATCGCCTATCCCTGCCATATTGCTTCATCAATGCGCCTCAAATCACACTGCCGCCAACGCTCTCCGCCGCCGTTCATATCCAATGCCCGCCATTGTACCGCAAGTTGCGCCTCGGGGACGAAACGCACGGGGAAATACGTCCTGCCAGACCAACCATTTACTGTATTTTGTCACTTTTTCACCGCCGCGCAACTTTGTTAACTCCCGTTTGCGCCGGGCAGCCATGCGCTCGTGGTATTGCGTGCAATGACTTGCGGACGATAAAGCCGACCTGCTTTTCCAGGTAAATGTTATAATGTGT
>JAGVTM010000084.1 GCA_019136785.1 Chloroflexota bacterium
GTACTCTGGCAGTCGAACTTAAAAGCCGAATTCGCTAGCGAAACTTTCCGTTAGCTAATTCGGCTTTTTTTATCTGGCTGCCGGCATTCGAGGTAATTATGTGTGCAGACTATCGCATTGAGAAAGATTCTTTAGGAGAGGTGAAAGTCCCGGCCAACGCTTATTGGGGGGCGCAAACGCAGCGCGCTGTGGACAATTTCCCTATCACCGGCTTGAAACCTTACCCCGCTTTTGTGTGGGGCATGGCTATCATTAAACGGGCGGCGGCGGAGGTGAATGCCAGTCTGGGATTGTTTAATGGCAAGATGGTGGGGGAACAAACCATCACCGCCGAAGCGATTGCCCAGGCGATTATGGTCACCGCCGACGAACTGTTAGCCGGGCAGTGGTCAGAGCAGTTTGTGGTTGACCCCATCCAGGCAGGCGCGGGCACCAGCCACAACATGAATATCAACGAAGTGATTGCCAATCGCGCCAATGAGATTCTGGGTTATGGCCTGGAAGCCGCAGCCAAACCTGTCCACCCCAATGATCACGTCAATATGGCCCAGTCTACCAATGACGCCATTCCCACGGCTATTCGCCTCGGCTGTCTGTGGCGGCTGGATGAACTGCTGCAAACGCTGGATGATCTGGCTGCTGCTCTGGCGGCGAAGGCGCAAGAGTTTGACGCCGTGGTTAAAAGCGGACGCACTCATTTACAGGATGCCGTGCCTGTGCGGTTGGGGCAGGAGTTTGGCGCGTATGCGCGGGCGGTGGAACGGGATCGGGGCAAAATTGCGGCAGCGGCTGATGGGCTGCGCCGCCTGGGGATTGGCGGCACGGCTACGGGCACCGGTTTGAACGCCCATCCTGAATATCACAGCCGCATGGTGGCGGCTATCGGTCGTCTTTCGGGGTTGGAACTGGCAGAATCGGACAATTTGTTCGAGTCTATGCAAAGCATGGGCGATATGGTGCATTTTAGCGGCGCGCTGCGCACCCTGGCACAAGAGTTGACGCGCATTGCCAACGATTTCCGCCTGCTCTCTTCGGGCCCAAGCACCGGGCTGGACGAGATCCGGCTGCCCGCTGTGCAGCCTGGTTCTTCGATTATGCCCGGCAAGGTCAATCCCGTGCTGGCGGAGATGCTGAACATGGCTATGTTCCAGGTGATGGGCAATGACTTGACAGTGATGTTGGCTGGGCAGGCGGGTCAGCTAGAGCTGAATGTGATGATGCCCATTATTGCTTACAACCTGTTCCAGAGCATGGATGTGATCATCAACAGCGTGCGCGCCTTTACGGACAAATGTGTGCGTGGCTTGCAGGCTAACCCGGCTAAAGCGACCGGCTGGCTGGCTAAGAACGCGATCCTGGTAACAGCGCTGAATCCGGTGATCGGCTACTTGAAAGGCGCGGAGGTGGCAAAAGAGGCGATGGCTTCCAACCGCACCGTGCGCGAGGTGGTGTTGGAGAAAGGGTATTTGACCGCCGAGGAAGCAGATCGCATTCTGGATGTGTATAAATTGACGGAGGGGGGAATCCATAAGTAGGTGGGAGAGAATGGTTAATTGGTGAATGGTTAATGAGGGGCTGCGGGGGGCGGCCCCTTTTTTGTGAGGGTGCGGCGGTGGCGCTGATGCGAATTGAGAAGGCTGTGCTGGCAGCCATGATAGCGCACGTAACGGCGGTCAAGCCGGAGGAAGGGTGCGGGTTGTTGGGGGGACGGGAGGGGGTTGTGTGCCGGCACTACCCCATCCCTAACCTGACGCGCAGCCCCAATCGTTTCACAATGGAGCCTCAAGCCCAAATTGACGCATTCTATGCCATGACTGCCGCGCAGGAAGAACTGCTGGCTACCTACCACTCGCACCCGCAGGGCCCCGCCGTCCTTTCCGCCGCCGACCAGGCGCAGTTGCCTGAGGGCCGGCTGTGGCACGTCGTGATCTCCTGGCAGCCGCTGAACGCGCCCCAGGTGCGCGTTTTTACCCTGGATCAGATGAGGGTGACTGAAGTAATATGGCGCGCCGTGTAACCATCAGCCGCAGCGCGTGTTGTAGCAAGGGTAAGAACTGCGCTGCAGTTGGTGGAAAGAGGTGGCATCATGACAAATGTCTTGTATTTTTCGGCATCGGCGTTAGTAGGCTATTTGCTGGGCGCGATTCCTTTTGGCTATCTCTACGTTAAGCTGTTTCGCAACGTAGATGTGCGCCAGATAGGCAGCGGGCGCACAGGCGGAACCAACTCGTTTCGCGCCGCCGGGCTGGGCGCCGGCATTTTAACCTCGCTCAGCGACGTGCTCAAAGGCGTGACGGCAATCTGGATCGTCAGCGCCTTGTTCAGCACACAGCTATGGCTGCCGTGGGCGCAGGCTGTAGCTGGCTTGTTTACTGTAATCGGCCACAACTGGTCGGTTTACATCAAGTGGGCTGGCGGCGCGGGCACGGGCCCCAATGTCGGCTGGTCGGCGGCTTTGTGGTGGCCCATGCTGCCGATTAGCCTGGCGGTGATGGTCGGTTTGCTGCGCGGTCTGGGGATCGCTTCCGTGGCTTCTATGGCTATGGCTGTGATTATTCCCCTCGTTTTTGCCTTGCGCTACGCGGCGGGTCTGGATGGGACGTTTGCCTACACGGCTGCCGGCATCGCCACCCTGTTCGTCGTGCTATGGGCTTTGCGCCCCAACATCAAGCGCCTTTTCGACGGCACCGAGCGCATCGTCGGCCCCCGCGCCCGGCGCCAACAAAACCCCAAACAATAACCCTTTCCCCACTCTTCTTTACTCTTCCCACTTCCTTCGTCCTTCGTCCTTCTTCCCCCCTTCTCCCCCCCTCCTTTCGTAAGCGCTTCATAATGCAGCAGCCCCAGGTCATCAATGAGGACGCTTTTCACGGCTGGCAAAGCCACAGCCATGCGCGGGGACTGGGTCAGGTCTAATGCCGGCAGATCCGCCGCCCACAACGTCTGAATCTCCCCATACTTTGCCAGCCGCAGATCCACTTGCAGTGGGTCCAACGCCTCCATCTCCGTTAACAGCGCTTCCATAGCCGGATTCTGATAGTTAGAGCAAACGGTATCTGTGCGCCGCAGGAAGTAGTACAGCCAGCTCATGGCATCCGCATAAGACACCGGCTGGTTGGGAGCGGGCCAACCCATCAAATAGGCTGGATAGTTACAGGCTGCTTTTTCATTGCGGAAAGTTTCCCAGGCAGCGCCCTGTAACGTTACCTGGAAAACGCCTGTTTCTTCCAGTTGCAGCTTAATGGCGTTGGCATAAGCCTGTTCCAGGTTGGTATACCGCCCATCGTTGATATACCAGATAGTAATGGGCAGCGGGCGCTCAGGCGTGTAGCCGGCAAAAGCCAGCAAGCGGCGCGCTTCGTCCAGATCGCGTTCAGGTTGTGTTGGCGCGTGACCCGGCACGCCGTTGGGAATGGGGCTGTATAGCGGCGTGCGAATCCCTTGAAAAATCTGGTCCGCCAGCAGTTGCCTGTCAATAGCATACGCCGCTGCCTGCCGTACTTGCGGCACATCCCAGGGCGCTTTGTCATGCACAAAGATCAGGTGGCTCTTGAAACTGGCTGGGCCCGTCCAGACGCGATAATCGGGGGTATCCC
>JAGVTM010000231.1 GCA_019136785.1 Chloroflexota bacterium
AGGGTCATGCCCAGGTAGCGGGATTCGCGCGTAAAAGCCAGCCAGCGCCCGGAGGGTGAGACGGTGAAGGAGCGGGGTACGTCCAGGGCTAACAGGCGATCTGCGCCGTCCGCGCCGCTGCGCCAATGGAGTTCATAGCCGCTGTCTGTGGCCAGGATGTAGGCAAAGTCTACGCCGTTGGGCATCCAGGCAGCCTGGCGCACGTTGGGGATCAACTCCACATCTTCGCTGGTGACCAGGTCGCGCATGCGGAGCGTGCCGGCAGACAGCGTAGCCGGCCCAACGCCATAATCATAATAGACCCAATACAGCAACCGGTTAGTCGCCAGGGCGTAATCTTGACCGCCATAAGTGGGAATGGGCGGATCCAATGGCAGCGAGCGCAGTTCCCAACCGTTGTCCGTCACGCCCATCCCATTGATGGCAGTGGCGTTGCCCTGCTCGTCGTAGTTGTAGCCGCTGACAAAACTAAAGTAGTTGGCTGGCGGGAAAATCGTTGGCGTGGGAACGGGCGTTTCGGTGGGCGGCGCTGGGATCGCGGTGGGTTCGCTGGTAGCCGTGCCGCCAGTTTCTGCCGTGGGCGGCGCCGTCGTCGCTGCCAACGGCGTCGGCGTCGGATCGTTGGAGGTCGTGGGCGTACAAGCCGCCAGCACAAAGAGGCTAATGAGCCAGGCCAACGAAACAAACAAGATAAATCTAGGGGTAACAGGTTTCATTTGTACCAATCCTTTGCTCCATTTACATGCTGCCCCGCTGGACGCGGGGCGCTTTTGAGCATTTTCAGGTCTAGCGGAAAGAAGACGCTGCGACCTGTGAAATAGTTCCAGGATTCAGGCGATCAGTTAATTGCCAATGCGCTCATACCAAAACTTGATGTTGGCGTTAAAGAGGTGGTCGTAATACTCAATGGTGATCTGATGTTCGCCGTCCAGCGGCAGTTCAGCTTTGAAGACGCGGTTGCCGCTGCCGTCGCGCCACTGGTTAATGACGCGGTTGCCATCCACGTAGACGCGCACGCCATCGTCGGCGGTGACGTTCAGGCGGTAGGTTCCGCTGTCAAAATCAATGGTGCGGCTCCAGCGGACGGAGAAGCTGTCGCCGGGTAGACCCGGCGCGGGCGCGCTCAATCCCCAGTCAAAGTCTACGTTGGCGTCATTGCGGGTGAGGATGGGGCCGCCTTCCAGGTTTTGGTTGGGGAAATATTCGCCTTTCCAGTCAGGGTAGCTGCCTGGCGGGCCAACGACGTCCCAGGTGAGACGCACCTGGGCGGCGCCGCTGCGCTCATAATATTCGACGCGCACGGCGTAGACGCCGCCAACGACGCTGCGGTCTATCTGTATCTGGCGCGCGCCGCCGTCGCGCCATTCGTCAATGATCAGGTCGCCATTGAGGTAGACGCGGGCGCCGTCGTCTACGAGCAGGTTGAAGCGGTAGAGGTTGCTGTCAAACTGGACGGAACGGGTCCAGCGCACGGAAAAGTTGTCGCTGGGGAGACCCGCGTCGGGCGCGCTTTCGCCCCAGTTGAAGTTGAGATTGGCGTCTACGCGGGTGCGGGCGGCGGCGCCGCTGAGGGCAGCGTTGGCGAAGTATTCGCCCCACCATTCGCCGGTCAGGTCGGTGCGATCCCACCAGAACTGGATGTTGGCGCTGCCCAGGTTTTCGTAGTATTCGACGCGCAGAGTGTGGCTGCCGGCATTCACCGTCCGATCCGCCCCATAAGCCACGTTGCCGGTGTCGTGCCATTCGTCAATGATGGCTACGTTGTCCAGCCAGACACGCACGCCATCATCGGCGCGCACGTAGAAGCGATAGCTGCCGCCATCTAGCAGCAGCGTGCGCGTCCAGCGCACAGAAAAGCCATCGGTGGGCAAATCGGGCACAGGCGCGCCGGCGCTCCAGTTGAAGGAGATTTGCGGGTCGTTGCGCACCAGAATGGGCGAGCCGCTCAGGTTGCGATTGTTGAAATATTCGCCACGCCACTGGGCAAAATCGCTGCTCTTTTCGTACCAGAACTGGATTTTGGCTGTGCCGGCATTTTCATAAAAATCTACCTGTATCATGTGCGGGCCGGCGTCCAGATTTCGTTCGACGCTGTAGGTGCGATTGCCGGCATCGTGCCATTCGTCAATAATAAGCTGCCCGTCTAGCCGTACGCGCACACCGTCGTCCGCGACCACCGAAAAGCGATAAAGCCCGGCATCGGTCGTCACCTGGCGCAGCCAGCGAATGGAGAAGTTGTCAGCCGGCAGCCCATTGGCAGGCGCGCCGCTGCCCCAATCAAACGTAATGGCTGGGTCAATGCGTGTCAGCGCGGGCGAGCCGCTCAGGTCGCGGTTGTTGTAGTAGGCAGCCTCCCAACCGGGCGGCACGGGCGTCGCCGTAGGAACGGCAGTGGGCGGCGGCGTGTTGGTGGGCAGCGGGGTGCGCGTAGCGGTAGGGCGGATGGGCGTAATGGTCGGCAGCGGCAGCCGCGTCGCCGTAGCCGGCGGCGGGGTGTGGGTGGACGGCAACGCCGTAGCGGCGGCCGGTTCGGTTTCTATGGGGGCTGCTGTGCCGGCATCATCCGTGCCCAGTAGCGTAGGCGTATCCGTTGCCGTGGGGGAAGGTGGAGGCGTCTGCGTAGACAGTGACGTGGGCAAAGCCACTGCCGTTGGCAAAAAGGCTGTTTCCGTGGGCACAACTGCCACGGGGACTAACGTAGGCGCAGGCTCCTCAGCCCGGCTGCAGCCAAGAAGCAGACAAGCGCCGCCCAGGGCAAGTACGAACAGGCGTATCAGGTAGTTGCGCATCCATCACTCCTTTGAAAATAGTGGTGAGTGGCGAGTGGCGAGTGGTTCGGCTACGCTCACCACAAGTCTGTGTAAATTTGCCTAATCTGTGAAATCTGTGATGGTATTTTCATAGTGGACAGAGTGTCAGTTTGTCTCTGCCAGCCAACCGTTTGCGCTTGCAGATTTTGACGCTGAATGGGGCTATTTTACCGCAAATGGGTCGCAATTGGCGCATCCTGGCGACCAACCTGGGGCAAACGGGTAGAAATTTAGTCATGCCTGGGCTTGTTTCAAGGCGCGTGGTAGCTACCAACTCTTACAAAGGTTGAGCCTGTTGCAGTTTGAGTTGCCTTTGACAGGCGGCCTTCGGCAGGCTCAGGCAACGGATCCGGCTCCCTTTTCTCTCCAGCCGGTGCTATAATTCTGCGAATTGCCGGCAGGGTAACACCCCAGTAAATCGTGGCGATCTCTTTAACCGCCTACCGGCCCCGCAAAGCGAGCACGGACGCATCGTCCGGCGGCATCAGCGACGGGCAATTTGGGGCGCAGATGCGCCCCAAATTGCCCATAAAAGTGGGTGTCAGCCCCGCCGTAGGCCGGGCTGACACCCACCACGATTAAGTGCAGCGCTACCGCCGGCAGCAGACAGGCGCATTTGTCGCTACCAGACCACAAAAGTCTTCAAAACTTTTGTAGTCTCTCTGACGTACTCTACCTGGCGTAAACGATTACCTATCACCAACGGAGTTTGCATGTCATCCAACATCTATAAGACCACGCTTGATAATGGCCTGACCGTTGTGCTCAAAGAGATGCACCACGCGCCCGTGATTAGTTTTTTTGTCTGGTATCGCGTTGGCAGCCGGAACGAAAAGCCCGGGGAGACGGGCATCTCCCACTGGGTCGAGCACATGATGTTCAAAGGGACGCCGCAGTTCCCTGCCGGCACGCTCGACCGGGCCGTATCGCGTGAGGGGGGCCGTTGGAACGCCTTCACCTGGTTAGATTTCACTGCTTACTACGAGACCATGCCCGCCAACCGCATTGACCTGGCGCTGCGCCTGGAAGCAGACCGCATGATCAACACCATCATGGAGCCGGCTGAAACGGAGACGGAACGCACCGTCATTATCTCCGAACGCCACATGTACGAAAATTACCCCACCTTCTTGCTGTCAGAAGAACTACAGGCGGCGGCTTTTCGGGTGCATCCCTACCATCACGAAGTTATCGGGGATGAAGTTGACCTGACCACGATGACGCGCGATGACCTGTACAACCATTATCGTCGCTTTTACGCGCCGAACAACGCCATCGCCGTGGCGGTGGGGGATTTTCAGACGGAACCGATGATGACGCGTATCCGCGAACTCTATGCCGAGATTCCGCCCGGCGATACGCCCGCGCCTGTGACGCGGCAGGAGCCGCCGCAGCGCGGGGAACGGCGGGTTACGGTGTCTGGGCCGGGCGATACCTCTTACTTGTTTTACAGTTTCCGCGCGCCGTCAGCCAATGACCCCGACTACTATCCCCTGACCTTGCTTAATGCCGCCTTTGCCGGCGGCAGCAGCCTGGGCTTTTTTGGCGGCGGCGGCAGCAACAAAAGCTCCCGCCTGTACAAGGCTTTGGTGGCCACCGAACTGGCGGCGCACGCTTCCGCCGGTCTGGCGCCCACCATTGACCCCTACCTGTACACCATTGAAGCGGTGGCTCGCCCTGGTCGCACTCTGGATGAAATTGAGGCGGCGCTGCAAGTGGAGCTAGACCGGCTGGTCAACGAGCCGATTACCCAGGCGGAATTGAACAAGGCGCTGAAGCGGGCAAAGGTGCAGTTTGTGTCCGCCAGCGAAAGCGTTACCGGACAGGCGCAAATGATAGGTCTGGCGGAAGCGGTAACGGGAGACTACGGCTGGTTTGAGAATGCGCTGCACAACCTGAGCCAGGTGTCCCTGGCTGACCTGAATCGCGTGCGCGAACAGTATTTACGCCCGGAAAATCGCGTGGTGGGGCGGTATGTTCCGGGTAATCGCTCCCAGATGGCGGACGAAGAAGAATAGATGGTGGGAAAGGTATGAGGTATGAGGTGTGAGGCGGGGTAGGTGGTTGGGATGTAACGCGCCGCGTTGCGGTTTCTTTGCTGGTTGGCCAGACCCTGATGGAAAATAATGCGCCGCCGCTGCCCTCCCTGTTTCTGGCGCGCATGAAGGCGCTGTTGGGCCAGGATTATGCGGCATTTTGCGCCAGCTACCAGCAGGCGGCGCGGTCTGGGTTGCGCGTCAATACGCTGAAGATAAGTCCGGCGGCTTTTGCCGCTCTATCTCCTTTCCCGCTGCAGCCGCTGCCCTGGAGCAGCGCCGCTTTCTTATTGGCAGATGAAGAGGCCCGCCCAGGTAAACACCCTTATTATGCGGCGGGCCTTTACTATTTGCAGGACCCGTCGGCAATGGCGGCGGCGGAACTGTTGCAGCCGCAGCCAGGGGAACGGGTGCTGGATCTGGCGGCGGCGCCTGGCGGCAAATCCACCCACCTGGCTTGCCTGATGCAGCAGCAGGGCGTTCTGGTGGCTAACGAAATACACTCGCAGCGGGTCTGGGATCTGGCGGAGAACCTGGAGCGATGGGGGGCGCAAAACAGCGTGATCCTGAACGAAACCCCCGCGCGGCTGGCGCAGCATTTGCCGGCATTCTTCGACCGCGTTCTGGTAGATGCGCCTTGCTCTGGCGAAGGCATGTTCCGCAAGAGTGACAGCGCCCGCCGCGACTGGTCACCCGAACTGGTGCAAGGCTGCGCCCTGCGCCAGGGGCCGATTTTGCAGCAGGCGGCGCGGCTGGTGCGACCCGGCGGCTGGATTGTTTACGCCACCTGCACCTTTGCCCCGGAGGAAAATGAGGGGGTAATTGCTGCCTTTTTGCGCGAGCATCCCCATTTTGAGCTGGCTGACGTCAGCCGCCAGCCTGGTTTTGATCCGGGCCAGCCAGAATGGTTGGAACCGCCGGGCGCGACGGCGCTGCGGCGGGCGGTGCGGCTGTGGCCGCATAGGGGCCCAGGCGAGGGGCATTTTGTGGCTTTGCTGCATTGCCGCGCCGGCGGGGAAACGGCGGCGGCGCCAGCCATGGCGCGCACGCCGCCAGGGCGGCAGGTTATGGCGTGGTACGCGGCGTTTTGCCAGAGGTATCTGGTGGATATGCCGGCAGCGGACAACCTGCACCAGGCCGGCAGCTTTCTTTACCAGTTCCCCCCTGGCGCGCCTGAACTACAAGGGCTGCGCGCCATTCATCCAGGCCGCTGGCTGGGCGTGATCAAGAAAAACCGCTTTGAACCCAGTCATGCCCTGGCTATGAGTTTGCCGGCAGCCGCCGCCCGCCACACGCTGGACATGCCCGCCGATGACCCCGATGTGCTGGCTTACCTGGGTGGTCAGACGCTGCGCCGCCCTGGCCCCGATGGCTGGCTGCTGGTGGCTGTAGATGGCTATCCGCTAGGCTGGGGCAAGCGGGTGGCGGGCGTGATTAAGAACCACTATCCACGCGGCTTGCGTTGGGTATGAATTAACAGTCCATACCCAGCCGGCTCGAATCTGATATG
>JAGVTM010000357.1 GCA_019136785.1 Chloroflexota bacterium
TGCTGGCGGACTGCTTTGCGGATTTCTTCTGAGGCAGCCATCAAATTGTCAAACTGTTATGGGTTGCTCTGTCAGGCGGACGAAAGCGTTTTGGATCAAGGAATAACGTTGGTCAAATTCACTCAGCCAGCGTTTGGTGTCGGCGATCAGCAAAGCTTGCTGGTTGAGTAATTGCACGAGTTCCTTATTCTCTGTCTGCAAGTTCTCTAAAACGTTCTGTAAAACAGCCTGTTCTGATTCGAGCCTTTTTAGAGCCGCTGCTGTTGCCTGGGATTCAGCAACTTCTACCAGGGCGCGTATTTCAGCCAGTTCTTTCTGTTCCGCTTCGGTTAGATTGCCGCTTAATTGGCGCAGACGGAGTTCTGTGAAACGCTGTTCAATCTCTGGGGTCCAGGTAACCTTCATGGGTTGTTCCTTGCACGATTCTTACGACAACTATATTGTTGCCAGAGGTGCGGCGATTTGTGTTAGTAACGGGAAAAGTACGCCGCGCCTGAGTGTCTTTTTATCATTGTATACCATTTTGATCCGTTTGTGACCTATCTAAAAGGGTTTTATGGCAACAGTGGGTCATGCTTGGCTTGAAGGGATGGGTTGGGTCTGCTGCCAGGCCATGACTTCTCCGGCTTTGGGATGGCCGATGGCTTTGAACAGGGCGATGCTGGCGACTGCCTGGGTTTGGGCCTGGGACGAATGACCGCGGGCGGCAGCGGCGCGGGCCAGGCCGAATAGGGCTTCGGCCATCAGGACTTGATTGCCGGCATCTTTCGCCGCCGCCAACACTTCTGCAAACGCTGCTTCTGCTTCTGCCTCTACCCCCTGTAAAAGTTGCGCTTCCCCCCAGGCCAGCAAGATGCCGCTGAGGCGGGAAAAATGGCCCAGGGTGCGCGCCAGGGAGACGGCTTCTTGTAGAATGCCGGCCGCCGCCGCTATCCTTCCCTGTTCCAGGGCAATCAGCCCCAGGTCGCGCAGGATAGCTGTCACTCGCTCATGGTGGCCCAGTTCCCGCACCAGGTTCAGACTTTCCTGCAAATAGCGCACAGCCTCGTCTAAATCTCCCTGATCTTCAGCCAACATGCCCAACGCCCAAAAGAGACCGCTGCGCTGTTCCAGTTCGCCCGCCGCGCCCGCCAATGCCAATCCCTCTTCATAAAACGCTTCTGCCCTCGTGTAGTCGCCGCGCATGAACGCCTGCACGCCCAACCCGCGCAGCAGGTTGCTGGCAATATTGCTCTGCCCAACGCTGCGCGCCAGGGACAGTCCTTCCTGATAATAGGCTTCCGCCAGGGCGTAATCGCCGCGCCGCGCGGCCAGCACCCCCAGGCTGCGCAGCAGGTCGCTGGTCAGCGTCGTATCCGCGCCCGCCCGCGCCCGTTCCAGTCCTTCTTCGTAATACGCTTCGGCGCGGTCAAACTGACCGCGCCGCTGCGCAATTCGTCCCAGGCCGCGCAAAATGGGGTTGAGGCTTTCCTCGTTTGCCTGCTGGCGCAGGGCAGTTTCTACCTGGCGTAACTGCGCTTCCGCCAGATCGTAATAGCCATGAGTCTCCCAGAAGTAGTAGGTAGCCGTGACGCCTGTAACCAGGCAAGCCAGCATGTCGGGCGCGACTGCCTGCTCATGGGCAATTTGCAGCGCGTTCAGGATGTGGTCGTGCTCCAGCGCCAGCGCTTGCATATCCCGTTGGTGCGCCAGGGCAAAAGCCGTGTAGTAGCGCGCCAGCCGCCGCTGCGCCTGGCGTGAAGTGTCCGGCGGCAGGTGTTCGCGGGCAAATGCGCGCACCAGCGGGTGCAGTTGGTAGCGTCCAGGACGACCGCGCTGCGCCAGCGACAGACTGAAAAGCTGGCGCAGCCCATCCTCCGCTTCGTCCAGAGAAACATCCAGCACGGCAGCGGCCGCGGCGGGCGCGAAATCCTCGCCCGCCAGGGTGCCCAAGCCGGCAAAGAATTGCTGCGCTGCGCCGGGCAAAGCGCTGTAGCTGGCTGCCAGCGACAGGCGCACGCTCTGGTCTTCAAAAGATAACTCCTGCAAGCGAGGCTGCGTCCGCTGTAAGCGCTGCCAGAAGTTTTCTTCTGACCAACCCGGTTCGTATGCCAGGCGGCTGGCGGCAATGTCTATGGCCAGGGGCAGATGTCCCAGAGCGGCGGCAATTGCCTGGCGCGCCTGCTGCTGGCTGGCGTCTCTTTCGTCGCCCAACACTTTGCGGAAAAGCTGTAACGATTCCTGTCCGGCGGCATCAAAGGGCCCTACGGGAAATTGCTGCCCGCCGCGAGCCACGGAGAGATTGCGGCGGCGAGTGGTGATCAGGACGGCGCAGCGCGTGGTCGGCGGCAGCAGCGGTTTCGCCTGGCTGCTGCTTTCGACGTTGTCCAGCACCAGCAGCGCCCGTTTGGGCGCGAGCAGTTCGCGCACAATGCGGCTGCGGCTGTCCATGTCTGTGTAAGGGGCGGCATCTACGCCGTAGGCGTTGGCGAATGTGCCCAAAATGGACATGGGATCGGACACATCTACCCGCGCCCAGAGAACGCCGTCGGGGAAGTGGGGGCGCAGTTGGTATGCCAGGCGAGCGGCTATCGTGGTCTTGCCGGCGCCAGCCATGCCATAAAGCGTGACGATGGCGCCTGCCTGGCTGCTGAGCAGGGCGTTGGCGACGTCGCGCAGGAGCGTTTCCCGTCCCACAAAGTAGGATAAATCGGGGATGGCTTGAAATGGGGCGGGGGCGGCAGGGGACTGGCTGCCGGCATCCGCCGCGGCCCACGCCGAGAGCAGCAGTCGCAAGCTGGCGTTGGCTTCGCTTTCCGCCAGCAGGCGCAGTTCGGACAGGGAGGGATGGCCGGCAGCCGTCAATAACTGCGTGGCTTCGGCAGCAGACACGTGCAGCGCCGCCAACAGGCGCAGCAGGTCTTCATACCCACGCGGGCGTTTGACGCGGCCCTCGACCCAGTTGACGATGGTGGCTTTGGGAATGCCGGCAAGTTTCCCCAACTGTCCCGTCGTATAACCAGAACGATCCACGAACTGGCGCAATGTTTCGGCAAATAAGAAAGGGTCTGCAAACACTCGCTAATCCTGGCAGGCCCGGGCTACTCTTAGTCCTTTGAAAATGGTCTCACGCGGAGACGCGGCGGACGCAGAGAAAAAAGGGGAACTGCTTACCAGAACTGTAGCATACCAGTTGCCGCCAGACTAATACAGTTTTGATACAAAAACAAGCCAGAAACAAACCTGGCTTTGGTGTATTCTAGGCAGACTACAAAAGTCTTGTTGAGGCTTAAGAAAATAATTCGGCAAACGGAGGTGAAGCCCCCCATCCCCCCACCCCCTTCCCCCTCGAGGGGGAAGGGGGCTTTCGGAGAGGGCGAGGGGCGCGCAGCGCCCCCCGCCCTACATTCCCCCTTCCCTGGCAGGGGCAGCGTGGTTGTGTACTCGTTTGAACGGTCGTGTTTGAAGAATAACTGGAGGTGATTATGACCAATTATCTGATACGGCGCGGACTGCAAATGATCCTGGTGGTATTTGCGGCGACCATCGCCATTTACATCCTGCTGCAAGCGGCGCCGGGCGACCCGCTGTCGGGCATCAACCTGGGCGGC
>JAGVTM010000343.1 GCA_019136785.1 Chloroflexota bacterium
GCGCGTCTGCGCCCAAAATTGCCCATAAAAATGGGTGTCAGCCCCGCCGCAGGCGGGGCTGACACCCACCACGATTAAGTGCAGCGCTACCCCCCAGAGAATCTTGGCATTCTTTGCGTCTTTGCGGTAAGTAGATACAAACTGGGGCAAAATGTCCACCTGTGCTGGCTGGAAGTGATTGGCTCAGGGTGGTCATACAATCCTGATCCGGATGTCTGGGGCCCCGCCATACTCCTGCTGCTGCGCCCCTTGAAGACATGATACGGCAGTATATAACATCCCCTAACCGCCGTCCATAGTTGGCGCGGCGCTATCGTCGAAAAGTTATGTTAACCCATCGCTATCTCACCAGATTTGCCTGGTTGTCCATTGCCGCCGCCCTGCTTACCATTGGCTTGAAGGCTGCCGCCTACATTTTCACTGGCTCTGTCGGATTGCTGTCGGACGCTTTGGAATCTGGCGTCAATCTCGTTGCCGCCGTGCTGGCCCTGGTGGTGCTCAACATTGCCGCCCAACCGCCAGATGATGAACACACCTATGGTCACACAAAGGCTGAATACTTTTCCAGCGGCGTGGAAGGGTCTTTGATCCTCGTTGCCGGCATCATGATTGCCGCCGCCGCCGTCGAACGGCTGGTGCATCCCCGCCCCCTGGAACAGACAACGCCTGGTTTGATTCTGGCAACGGTTGCCTCCCTGCTCAATTTTGCCGTAGCCCGCGTCCTGCTGCGCGCCGGGCAGCAATATCGTTCTATCACCCTGATTGCCAATTCGCGCCATTTAATGGCAGATGTATGGACGTCGGTCGGGGTGGTCACGGGCGTGTTAGCCGTGACGCTGACCGGGTGGAACTGGCTAGACCCGGCGCTGGCGCTGGCAGTCGCCGCCCAAATCGGCTGGTCGGCGCTCAAGCTGCTGCGCCAATCCGTGGCTGGCTTGATGGACGCCGCCCTGCCAGAGGCAGAGTTAGCCGCCATTCTGCAAATATTGGCCCGCTTCCAGCAGACGCACGGCATCCAATACCACGCCCTACGCACGCGCCAATCAGGCGCGCAGCGTTTTGTCTCGCTGCACATTCAAACGCCCGGCGCCTGGAGCGTGCAGCAGGGTCATTCCCTGCTGGAAGAGATTGAACACGCCATCCGGCAGCAGCTATCGCCTATCTCCATCTTAATCCATCTGGAACCCATCGAAGACCCCCGCTCCTGGCAGGACATTGACCTATACCGGGCCGAGAGCGACGCTGCCCAACAATAACTTAGCCTCAGCCAATCAGGTAATCCCGCCCCCTCGCCCTCTCCGAAAGCCCCCTTCCCCCTTCAGGGGGAAGGGGGTTGGGGGATGGGGGTCTTCACCCCCGTATTCCTTCTGGCTTCTCCCTTTGCCGCCGCCAACAAAGCAGCAAACCAGCCGCGCCGCCGCCGGCAGTGGTGACGATAGCCGCCCACGCCCCCAGCGGCAGCAGACGGGCGCTGCCCGGCAAATTCAGGGAGAAATAAAGGTAAGCCAGCAACCCGCCAATCACGCCCCACAACACAAATTGCAGCATCCGGCTAGGAGGGAGATGCCTGTTGGCGCCAATGACCATGCCGGCAGCCGCCAACAACCCCACCCCCACCGTCAACCCCAGCAGCATTGACACATTAGCCAGCGGAATCAGCAGCCCCGGTTCAGCGTCGGCGGCGCTCATAGTCGGCGTAACCGCCGGCGTCGGGCTGGCCGTCACCGTCGCCGTTGCTGTCGGCGTCGGCAGCGGCGTATTCGTGGGCAGCGGCGTGGGGGCTGGCGTTGGCGTAATAACCACCACGCGCACATTGTCGCCAATAGCGATGTCTACTTCCAGCGATGTTTGCGCCGCCCCGGCCGCCGCCGTAATGCGAAACTGTCCTATCCGCTGTTCCAGGACATAATCCAAACTGGCTACCCCATTGACGGTGGGCCGTTGCGCCAGCAGGCTGACGAAGCCGTTGACCCGGTCAAGCTGGATGAACTCCACCACCGTCCCGTCCGGCACAGGGTGCCCATTCTGATCGCGAATGATGCCTGTTTGCAGCCGCAGCGTTTGCCCTACCATCATGTTCTGCGGCGCTTCGTTAGGCGGCGATTGGATGACCCCGTCGGAAACGATAAAAAGCTGGATGACCTGGTTGGCGTCTGGCTGAGTAATCTCGAACAAATCGTAGCCCACCCCTTCAATCGTCACCGGGGAATGACCATGCGCCGGAATTTCCTGAAATAACACCCGTACCGCCGCATCCAGAAACGGCCCCGTCTTGCTGTATACGCCATAATAAGCCGTCAATTTGCTAATTTCCGTGGTGTCCAGATAGTAGGGGGCTTGAAAGGCGAAAACGATAGTGTTGGCGTTGCGGCTGATGTCCGGTCGTCGCGCCAGAAAGGCGTTGAGGGCGGTCGAATTAGGTACCTTGGGGTCTGTATCCAGCAGGGCAAATATGATCCAGTTAGCGCGGCGTAGCGCCTCCTGCACCTGGAACGCCGGGTCTGGCGGCGTTGGCGTAGGCGTACTATCGCCTTCCAGCGTGCTGGTAAACGGGGCTGTGGGCGACGGAATAGGCCCAGGCCCGGCGCTCAGGAAAGCGTTCAAATCGGCAAAGGAGAAGCTATCAATCTGCGTAGAAAGCGCCTGCCCACTGGCTTGCGGCCCATAGAGAGCCAACATACGTTCTTCCAGAGCGGTCTGGCTGATGTACGGTTCCGGTGGACATTGCCGGCACTGCCGCATCTGCCGCACATCCGTAAAGACCACGATGTAATTGCTGCTGGTCGGCGGCGTGGGCAACCGCGCCGAAAGCTCTGCCTGGCTGGGCGAAATAAGCGTGATCGCTTGTTGCGCCAGGTCAAACATCCTGGTCTGGTTGGCTTGCAGTTGCGTGGGCACATTTTCCACAATGGGCAGCACGTTTTCCAGGCTGAAATCGTCGCCGTACAGCTTGAGTTTGGTGGCTAACACGCGCGTAGCCGCCTGATCCACCCGCTGCTGGAACGAAGGATCCATCTGGTATCGTTCCTGAAACCAGGTGATGGTGTCTATGATATTCTCAAACTGCTGCGCATAGTCATTGTCCAGCAGCGAGAACTGCGCCAGAAACAGCAAATCATTACCCGCCAGCAGCGCGTCTTTGGCAATACGACGATGCGGGAACTCCCGTTCCGTGTCATCGTAAAAGCGGCGCACCGCGCCTACCCCCAGCCGGTCGGAGACCAACAGCCCTTCGGTAGCCCGCCAGGCGGCGAACTGCGGCAGTTGCAGCAAGGTGTTAAGCGCCTGCAGATCGAAGCTGATGGGCGCCGTGGTGGCCCGAATATTCCCCTGGAAACCTTGATACCGGATGTGCGTCGTCAGCAGACCGTCGGCGCGGCTTTCGGGCGGCGTGGTTGCCTCCGTAACGGCAAAAAAGGGCGCCAGCTCAATTTGCTTCAACTGCTCCAGCGACTTGCGCACCGTGGACACTTCCTCGTCAATGGGGCGGTCGCTGCTGCCATTGCCGGGGAAATGCCTGGCAATCACCGCCATGCGGTTCTGGCTGCCGGCATGGACGCCCGCAATATACGCCTTT
>JAGVTM010000058.1 GCA_019136785.1 Chloroflexota bacterium
CTACACAGAAGCGCGTCCTTTGTGGAAAGGATTGCACACCCAGTTGATTGGCGAGCTTAGCACCCATCAACTCCCTCCCTTGTTGTCCCCGGTCTACTTCGTAGATGCCGAGCCAAGCCTGCAAGTGCGCCGCCAACGCGACGTTTACCCGGATATTCAGATTAGCGCCCCGCGCCTGCCGCTCCCGGCTCGACCTGCCGGCCTGGGTCTGGCGGTGGCTGAACCCACCGCCATTGTCACTGCGCCTGAGGATGACGAAGATGAAGAGGCAGAAAGCGCCATTTTTATTCGTCAGGCGGGTTCTGAAAAATTGGTAGCAATCATTGAGATCATTTCTTACAGCAACAAAACGCCCGGATCGGAAAAAAGAGCGCGTTATTTGTTCAAGCGTCGTGAGATGTTGTCCAGCGGCGTCCACCTGGTAGAAGTAGATTTGTTACGTTGGGGCAAACGAGTACTCTCTAACTTGCCGCCCCAACCTTATCATGTCCTGGTCAGCCGGGCTGATGAGCAGCCTCGCAGCAAGATATGGTCGTTCGGCCTGGCGGACGCCATCCCAGACACGCCTTTACCGCTGATCATCCCAGATGAACAAGTGCCCTTACCCTTGCAAGCGGCGTTCACAACGGTTTACCAGGCGCGGGGCTTTCGGTTACGCCTGGATTATCAATTAGACCCAGATCCCCCTTTGACAGAAGCAGAACGAGCTTTTATTCAAACGCAGCTAACAACCGCCGGCATCCGGCCTCGTTGAGCAGCATAGGAGTGCAACCGTGGAAACTGTGCGCAGGCGGTGGTTGGCTTTTTTTGATCCAACGCGGTCTATTCCTTTGTACATCATTGGCACGGCGGCGCTGACGCTGGCGCTGCAGGCGGCTTATGACCTGGCGAATGATCCCAGGCATTTTCAGGGCGGGTATTGGCTGGCAGGGGCGGCAGTGGCGGTGGCATTGGTTATTTTGGCGTACTCGGCTATCCGCCGCCCGGCTGTGGGGCAGGTGTCCATTCAGGAAGAACACAAGCCCGCTCCTCGTCAGGGGTTGATCCTGCTCGTGGGCCCTACGGAAGCCGCCGCCCCCCACGCCATTGAATACCATTTACCTGCTCTGAAGCAATGCTGGTTAATCGCTACGGCTGAGTCGCAGCCTATCGCCGCGGCTCTGGCAAAAAGGTATGGCGACCGCGTGCGCATGGTTTACGGCAGCCCCGATTACGTCGTCCATCCCGATGAAATGAAATCTACTTATGACGGCGTAACTAAAGCGATTAAAGAAGCTGTTGACGCAATGGCAGGGTTGCCGGCAGGCGCGCTCATCGCTGACTTCACAGGCGGCTTAAAACCGATGACTGCCGGCATGACCCTCGCCTGCCTGGCCCACAACACCGACCTGCAATACATGAAAGCGCCCCGTAACGCCCAGGGCCAGGTCATCCCCGGCGCTGTCCCCGAACCTATCCGTATTGATACCACCTTTTTCCCGACTGTCAGCCTGCCGGCATCCTGAAACCTGAAATCCATGCAACAACTCACCATCACCTTCCGCCCCGACCGCGCCCCGATTGATGGGCAACACATCACCGCCAGCGGCTTGCATGGTCTGCTGTTCCACGTCTTGCAGCAAGCCAACCCCGCTGCCGCCGAATGGCTGCACGACCACGCCGCCCCCAAACCGTTTACGATGGCCCCCTACTACACCGAAGCGGGCCATTTGCAAGGTCTGCGTTACACGGCCCTGAATGACGAAGCTGCCGGCATTCTGCACCACGCCTGGACCCTGGCGCACCAGAGCCAGCAGCAGCTTCGCCTGGGACGTTACCAGACCTTCACCGTGCACGAAGTCCAGAGCTTGCCGGCAGCCTCCTTCTACCAACTCGCCCACGAGAGCTTGCCGGCAGCCACCCTCATCCTCCATTTCCTCTCCCCCACCTCCTTCAAACAAGGGCCTGGCGACCTGCCCCTGCCTCTGCCCGCCAACGTCTTTGGCAGCCTCTGGCGCGCCTGGAACGCTTTTGCTCCTTCCCTTCTGCGTCTGGAAGATGCCTGGCTTGACTGGTGCGCCCAAGACATCTTCGTCGCCGCCCACCAGATCCATACCGTCACCGTTTCTTTCAATCGGAATACCGACTTTGTCGGTTTTGTCGGTCAGGTCACCTTCCGCGCCCCCCGTGGCAGCGACGCCGACCGCCGCGTCTGGCACGCCCTCAGCCAGTTCGCCGCCTACAGTGGCGTCGGTCGCAAAACGGCCATGGGCATGGGCGTTGCCGCCTGTGAACCCGTTCAACCATGATCATCCTCAACTTCACCCACCCCCTCACCGCCGCCCAACAAGAGCAACTGGCGCACCTCACCGGCCGCGCCATCGCCGAAATTCGCGACGCCCCCTGCCAGTTTGACAACGCCCAACCCTTCGCCGCTCAGGTCGCCGCCCACGTTGACGCCGTTGGTCTCACCTCGCGCCAATGGCAAACAGCCCCCATGCTCATCAATCCGCCTGCTTTTGCCCCTGCTGTGGCTATCCTCATCGCCGAACTGCACGGACGCATGGGCTACTTTCCCGCCCTCATCCGCATTCGTCCTATTGCCGGCAGCGCCCCGCCCCAATTCGAAATCGCCGAAATCATTAACCTGCAGGCCGTCCGCGACTACGCCCGCACCCGCCGTTAGCCCCGCGTCTACTCCCCCCCACCGATCCCTTTGACGCCTTGCTCAGCTTTATCAATCGCCTGGTAGCCGTCGGCCATGCCGACTCTGCCGCCATGCGCCGCCTGCTATCCTCCCTGCCCCTGACGCAAATCATCAGCCTCACCGGCGGCCGCAAACGCCAGACCATTCTCGTTCTCAACACCGGGCAGGTCATCATCACCCCCCTTCCCCTGACCGTCATTGAACGCAAACTACGGGAACAACAAAACCAGGCATAGTGATCAGCGAGCGTGGTCAGCGGTCAGCCGCGCCGACCTCTAACCACCCACAAAATGAATCCGCGTAATCTGCGAAATCCTGATTATTTTCATTGATGATGGCGCGCCGCGACCCATGGTGTCTCCTTAAGAAATGCGAACGCCCCATTTTATTCTGGAGGTAACCCAATGACCCACCTCACCATTTATGTAGATGGCGGCATCGCTGGCGGAGACCACACAGGCATTGCCGCCATTGCTCGCTCCCCTCAAGGGGAGTTTCTGGGCTGGGAAAGTCGCCAACTCCCCCCATGAGCAACAACGAAGCCGAATACCAGGCCGCTCTCCTGGGTCTACGCCTGGCGCAGCAGTTGCGCGCCAAAACCGTTGAACTTCTCACCGACTCTGAAATCCTGGTCAACCAGATGCGCGGCCACAGCCGCGTCAACAGCCCCCACTTGCAGCCGCTGCACCAGCAACTATGCCACCAGGCAGCCCACTTCCAACAAATCGCCTTCCGCCACATCCCCCGCGAAGAAAACCAACTGGCAGACGCCCTCGCTGCCGACGCCCTACGCGGCCAATGCGTCCACACCCGCCCCAACCCCATCCACCGCCTCCTCTCCCGGAGAGGTAGGAGGTAGGAGGTATGAGGTATGAG
>JAGVTM010000076.1 GCA_019136785.1 Chloroflexota bacterium
AGGCTCAGTCCATGCGCCAGGTCTGCGGATATAGTCGCATCTTGCGCTGACCAGTTAAACTGGCCCGGATTTTGCTCAATATTAAACCAGTAGAGGGGCCAGCGGTTCCAGACGGCGCCCGTGGACAGGGCGTTGGCGTACTGCTGCGCGTCCGCGGGATCTTCGGCAGAACTCATGAAGTTGACCCCATAAATGGGGCCCGTGCTGGCATCTGCCGCGGCGGGATAGAACTGGGCGGGCAGCGCCGGCATTTCCGCCACAGCCTGCGGGCCGGGCCAACGCGCCGCCGCGCTATCTAACTGTCCACTTGCCGGCTGCGCTCCCCACATCACGCTGCACAGCGTCAAACTCAATATGAGCCACGTTTTAACCTGTTTCATATTTTCTCACCATAGTCTGGCGCGTAACGGGCGTTACTTTTCCTGCCGCAGCGCCCGCAGTTGGCGAAACAACTCCTGCTCCTTCTCTGATAACTTCTGCGGCAGATCCACCTCTACGGTGGCAAACAGGTTGCCCCGCTGATCGGGATGCCGCAATTCGGGCATACCCTGCCCGCTGATACGGAAGACACGACCATTTTGCGTTTCAGGCGGTATAGTCAACGTGCCCGTGCGCTCCAATGTGGGGACGTCTACCTTGCCCCCTAAGATAGCCGTATACAGGTCTACCTTGACCGCTGTGTACAAATCATCGCCCCGCCGTTCAAACTGAGCGTGCGGCAGTTCCTGCACAACCAGGTACAAGTCGCCAGGCGATCCACCACTGGCGCCAGGGTTGCCGCCGCCCTTCACGCGAATCTTGGACCCGGTCTTGACGCCGCGCGGAATCTTCACCTGCGATACCTGCCCGTCTGCCCGCTGCACCTGGCGCATCGAACCCTGGAACGCTTCCTCCAGCGTCACTTCTACGGTTACTTCCACATTCCGCCCCCGCTGCGGCTGCGCCTGGAAACCGCCGCGCTGCCCGCCCAGGTTGCCAAAAAGCAAGTCAAAGAAGCTGGAGTTGCCGCTGCCGCCGGGGCTGCCAAAGCCGCGTAAGATACTGTCCAGGTCTTCCATGTTGACGCGCGTCCCTCCCTGGCTGGCATACTGCCGCCAGAAATCGTCAGGACGTCCGCCCATGTTTTGGAACTGCTGCCATTGAGAGCCGAACTGGTCATATTTTTGACGCTTTTCCGGGTCAGACAGCACTTCGTAGGCTTCGTTTATTTGTTTGAATCGTTCTTCAGCCGGCTTGTTGTCAGGGTTCACGTCAGGATGATACTGGCGGGCTAATTTGCGATACGCCTTCTTGATTTCGTCCTGAGTGGCGTTTTTGCTGACGCCAAGCGCCTGATAATAATCCCGATATTCCATTTAACTGCTCCGTATACCAGTTTGCATGTGGCTTTGCTCGCTCGTTGCCGCAACAACTATAGAATAGCACAAATTCGTCTTAATTTTATTAGAATCGCGTAACTACTCAGGCGCAGCGCCCTGACAAGCTGCACAGCCATTCTTAGTTTGAACCGGTTTGCTCCTCTAGTCGTTGGTGGAAACTAATGTGAGGTAAGCTCCCCGACCCCTGACCCCCTTCCCCTCTAGGGAAAGGGGGCTTTCGGAGAGGGCGCGGGGCGCTCTGCGTCCCTCGCCCTACGTTACCCCTCGCCTGATGGAAGACCGCGTTGCGTCTGACAAAACAAAAACGGTGGGCTTTGCAAGCCCACCGTTTTCAAATCTGTTTGTCGCCGCCGGGTCTGTTGCCTGAGCCTGTCGAAGACAACACAGGCTTCGACAAGGGCTTTGACAAGCTCGGCCCGCGAGGGAGACGCTTATGCCTGTTGGAATTCGCCTTCGATGATGTCTTCGTCATCGCCGCGACGGTCATAGCCGGCGGTTTGACCATCGCCGCCCTGCGTCTGGTAAAGCTGCTGGCTCAGCGCATAGCTCATTTGCTCCAGATTCTGGCTCAATTGGCGGATGCGGCTGACGTCAGCGCTGGGCAGGGACTGCCGCAGTTCAGCCACGCTGGCTTCAATGCGGCTGCGCTCGGCTGCCGGCACTTTGTCACCCAGGTCACGCAGACTCTTCTCGACAGTGTAAATCAGCGTATCGGCGTTGTTGCGCGCTTCCACCAGTTCGCGGCGGCGCTGGTCCTCCGCTTCGTGCTGCCGCGCTTCATTGATCATGCGATCCACGTCCGCTTCGTTCAGGTTCGTCGTGGCGGTGATGCGGATGCTCTGCTCCTTACCGGAAGCCTTATCCTGCGCTTTGACGTGCAGAATGCCGTTGGCGTCAATGTCGAAAGTGACTTCAATCTGCGGGATGCCGCGCGGCGCCGGCGGAATGCCATCCAGACGGAATTTGCCCAGCAGTTTGTTGTCTTCAGCCATAGGGCGTTCACCTTGCAGCACCTGCACATCTACCCCCGGCTGGCTATCTTCAGCCGTGGTGAAGATTTGCGACTTGCGCGTGGGAATGGTGGTGTTGCGCGGGATCAGGGAAGTCATCACGCCGCCCATCGTCTCAATTCCCAGGCTGAGGGGGGTTACGTCTAGCAGCAGCACGTCCTTGACTTCGCCGCCCAGCACGCCAGCCTGGATCGCCGCACCCACAGCCACCACCTGGTCGGGGTTGACGCTCTTGTTGGGTTCCTTGTTCGTCAGGCTGCGCACCAGGTCTTGCACCATCGGCATGCGTGTGGAACCGCCCACCAGGACGACTTCATCCAGATTAGCGGCAGACATGCCGGCATCTTTCAACGCCTGCTCAAACGGGCGACGGCAGCGCTGCAGCAAATCCTCGGTCAAGTTCTCAAACTTGGCCCGGCTCAAGCGCATCTGCAAATGCTTGGGGCCAGAAGCGTCCGCTGTAATAAAGGGCAGATTTACTTCCGTCTCCATCAAAGTGGACAGCTCAATCTTAGCCTTTTCCGCAGCTTCCCGCAGCCGCTGCAGCGCCTGGCGGTCATTGGCCAGGTTGATTCCCTGGTCTTTCTTGAACTCTTCCACCAACCAGCGCACAAGTCGCTCATCCCAGTCATCGCCGCCCAGGTGCGTATCCCCATTGGTGGCTTTCACTTCAATCAAGCCGTCGCCCACTTCCAACACGGACACGTCAAACGTACCGCCGCCCAGGTCAAACACCAGGATCGTCTGATCCTGTTTCTTGTCCAGACCATAAGCCAAAGCGGCAGCGGTGGGCTCGTTGATAATGCGCATCACTTCCAGACCAGCAATCTGGCCCGCGTCTTTCGTCGCCTGGCGCTGGCTGTCGTTGAAATAGGCGGGCACGGTAATAACCGCCTGCGTGACCGGTTCGCCCAGATAGGCTTCCGCGTCTCGCTTCAACTTCTGCAATACAAACGCCGAGATTTCTTGGGGCGTATAACTCTTGTTCGTCACCGGAACGTGCAGACGGGCGTCCCCTTGCGGGCCGGCCTGGATCTCATACGGCACCATCTGCATGGTGCGTTTAGTCTCCGGTTCATCATAGCGGCGACCTATCAACCGTTTGACAGAATAAATCGTATTCTCGGGGTTCACCACAGACTGGCGCTTGGCAGTCTGGCCGATCAAGC
>JAGVTM010000493.1 GCA_019136785.1 Chloroflexota bacterium
GACGCCTGAGGGGTTGAAACTGCGCATCGCCACGGCGCGCCAGGAAATGAAACATTTGCAGTATTTTGATTACTGCGTGGTCAATGCCGCCGGACAGCAGGACGAGACGGTAGCCCGCATCTGCGCCATTATCAAAGCCGCCCACTGCCGCGTCCACCAGCAGCCTGTGCGTCTGTAATGTTATTTCTACGCTGCGTCTGACAGTCTGCCCACCGACCACTCGCCACTGTTTTTGAGGGGGTTCCCCATGCGCGGCGGCGCACCGTTCGTCAAGCTCACGGCGACGCCACGAGGAATGAAGATTTTAGCCACGAATTGCACGAATTTAACGAATTTTTCTCTGCGTTCTCCGCGTCTCCGCGTGAGACTGTTTTTGAAGCATGGGCGGGTTGCCAACCCATCCTACGATACGCTACTTTTGAAGGAGCGTTACCCCCCATACAGCCAGACCTACCAGCGCCACCATGACCAGGCCATAGGTAGTAACCGCTTTGAGCACGCGCCCATCGTCTGAGCCGGGCACGGTGCTGCAGCCGACAATTACTTTGGCCGGCGCAAACATGCCGCCTAAAGCGCCCCCCGTTGTCTGGGCAGCCAGGATGAGGGGCAGCGATAGATGCAGCGCCAACCCCGTTTGCTGCTGCAATTGGGCAAAGATGACGTTGCTGTTGGTGTTGCTGCCGGTCATGACGGCTCCTAGAGCCCCAATAAAGGGGCTGAGAAAAGGGAAGATATGTCCGGTGCTGCTTAACGCCTGGGCTAGCAATTGTGTCATGCCGGCATGTTGCATCGTTACGGCCATGGCTACCAGCGTCATGATGGCAATGGTGGACTTAACCGACCCTTTGATCGTCTTGTTGACAATGACGCTGCCTTGATACACCTTACCTGGCAGCGCGGCAGCAGCAGAAACTCCCCGCCAGCGGAACCAGATGAAAGTGAGCAGGCTGCTGTACAACAGCAGCGCGCCGGCATGCCCGAAAATGGAAATGGATCGCCCGGCCCCGGCAGCCACTGTCCAGCCAAAGGTGGTGCGCACTTCAGGGAAATCGTAATTCAACTGGACTGCATCCAATGGGCCTGCCAGCAGCAGTTGGCCCACCACGATCACCACTACCAGCAGCAGGTATGGGAAAAAAACTGCCAGGAGCGCCCGCGCCGATACCTGTCCGGTTGTCTCTGTGGCCTCTGGCGTGCGGGTCAGCCGGCTAAAGTCCAGCCAGCCCAGGCGAAAATGGGCAATACCTGCGGCAATACCCACGAAGCCTGCGCCAAAAGCAGCCAGGGTCCATAGCCCTGCCGTCGCCAGCCCCCATTGCACTGTCCCCATCAGCGCCGCCAGGCCGAGAACGGAATACCACCGTTGGCGCAGCCCGCTCAAACCGGCGGCTACCCAGACAGTTCCTAAACCGCACAGCAGACAGCTAAAGCCCAATAAGGTGGCTGACGATCCCGCCAGGGATGCGCCGGACAGCCCGGTAGCCGCTATCAGAGCCAGAAAAGAGGAGCCAAGCGAGCCAAAGGTGACTGACCAGGCGTGTCCCATGAGGGCGATAACGACCGCCTGGTTGGCGGCGAACCCCAGGCCCACCAGCAAGGGGGCCACAATGGCTGCCGGCACGCCGAACCCGCTGGCCCCCTGCAAAAACGAGGCGAATAACCAGCCCAGCAGCAAAGCCTGGGTGAGGCGGTCGGGGGCAAATGCCGGCATCATCTCCCGCATCCGCCGCACCACGCCCGCTTCATTCACCACGTGATAGAAAAGCAGCGCCGTCCAGATGATATACAGTACGTACAACGACAGCAGCACCGAGCGCCCCCAGGCCACCAACAGCAGATCGACGCCTGCGCCGAAGAAGAATACAGCCAGCGCGGCGGCGGACAGCCAGCCCACTATGCCCGCCTGATTCCCTTGCCATTGGCGACCAATCATCAAATAAAGCACCAGCAGCAGGGGCGCAGCCGCCAGCAGAATGTTGAGAACGTTTAGCGGGGGAATTTGCATGGGTGTCAGTATATCCCAAGCGGGCGGAGATGCCACGCCCCTTGAATTTCTCGGCGGCATATCTGCATGGCGACCCCGAATCATGCTTGACGAAATGCCGGCAGTCGCTAAAATTAGCACTGGATTAGCCTGTTCTTAATCAGACGTTAGTTTCCCCATCTGCATATAGCTCTGCTGCCGCATGGAAGTATATGCCAAAAGTATGCATCTTCTGTTTGCCGGGTGTGTCTTCAACCAGAGACCCAAATGCCTGCTCATTTTCTCCCCCAAGACAACCACGCAAATGCGACACACATTCTCACTGTACAGCGTGAGGCATATCCCGCCTGTTGCTGCGTTGTATCTTGGGCGGCTGAGCAGAGCCACGCCGCACCATCAGGAATGAAAATTTTGCCACGAATTACACGAATTTAACGAATTTTTTCTCTGCGCTCTCCGCGTCTCCGCGTGAGACTGTTTTTGCAGCATAGGCGGGTTGCCAACCCGCCCGACGATACGCTATTTTCGAAGGAGGGTTATATAAGCCATATTACATCACAAACCTGCCCTGCACGTCCCTGTTTTACCGTATTTGCCCACATATTTTGTCCTGGGAGGGATAATATGAAAAGGAAATTCATTCTAGTTGTTGTCCTGGTAGCCATAGTCTCGCTTTTTGCGGCTACCGTTAGCGCTAATCAAACATCAAACCTCAGCCGCGCAGCGGTTGATGAGGCAAGTCAGATAGCCAATTACATCGTGCAGCTAGACGACGCCCCACTGGCGTTGTATGACGGCGGCGTGGCGAGTCTGGCGGGCACCAGCGCCGCAGCCACTGGCGCGCCCTTCAATCTGAGAACGCCGGCCAGCGCCGCCTACCAGGCGTATCTGGTTAATGCCCAGACTGCCCTGGTCAATGCGGCGGCGTCCGCTTTGGGGCGCGAGGTCACTATTGTGGCTCAATACCAGTATGCTATCAATGGCGTGGTGCTGGCGTTGACGCCGGCTGAAGCGGCGGTAGTAGCTGACCTGGATGGGGTAAAGCAGGTATCGGCAGAGCGGATGGAGCAGTTGGTGACCGACGCCGGCCCTGAATGGATCGGCGCGCTCAATGTGTGGGATGGCAGCGCCACCGGCACCCCGAACGCGGGCGAAGGCACGGTCATTGCCGTTCTGGACACGGGCATTAACTTCGACCACCCATCGTTTGCCGACCCCGGCCCGGTGGATGGGTATGACTTCCCGCCACCGGTGCAGTACTTCGGCGTCTGCGACCCGGCTGACCCGCAGTACAATCCGGCTTACACCTGTAACGACAAGCTGATTGGCGCGTTTACCTTCGTCAGCGAAGCGGTTACGCCCGAAGACTCCGACGGTCACGGCAGCCATACCGCCAGCACCTCGGCGGGCAACATCGTGGATGCCATATTGGAAGCGCCGACGATTACCGTAGAAGCGCAGGTGAAAGGGGTGGCGCCGCACGCGCACGTTATGTCTATGGACGTGTGTGTGGCTAGCTGCCCCACCTCCTCCATTCTGAACGCCATCAACAAAGTGGTGGAACTGAAC
>JAGVTM010000395.1 GCA_019136785.1 Chloroflexota bacterium
GCAGCGCCACGGTCTGGTCGCCAGCCGTGGAAACCGGGTGCAGCACTTCCAGGCGCACGCCATCCTCCACAGCAATCACTTCGCCAGCGACTACCTGGCGCTGTGGAATTTGCTGCGCCTGGGATTCCCTCAGCAGCTCCTGATAAGCCTGGAAGGTGTCGCCGCTAAAGCCGCTGGTAACTAACTCCTCCACCCGATACCGCTGCAAGACGCCCGGCAGCCCGGCAGCGTAGCCGTCGGCAGGGTGGGTGGAGATAACCAGGTCTAACTGCCGATCCCAGAAGGGCATCATCTCCCCCAAAGCGGCGTTCAGCAAGGTGGGGGAGGGCCCGCCGTTAATGAGAATCTGCCGTCCGCTGGGTGTCTGGACAAAGGTGGCATCGCCCTGGCCCACGTCGAAAAAGACGACGTGCAAATGGCCGTCAGGCTGGCTGCGGCCCCAGGCGACTACCAGAATAGCAGCCAGCACGGCTGCGCCGATCAGGAGTTGTTGGCTGGCATAAGGACGCATACTGTTTAATACCATCTGGCGGCGAGGTCGCGGCTGAAAAGTGAGCCAGGTCGCGCCGCCAATAATCAGGTAAAGGAGGGCAACGACGAACAGGTTGATCTGAACAGGCACGGCGGCAAAAGGGAGCGTGGCCAGCAGCCGCACCAGCGTAATGGAGTACGAGAGGAAGAGCCAGGCGATCCAGGCAATGGGTTGAGCCACAATGGGGGAGAGCAGTCCCACCAGGGTAGCCAGTCCACCTGTGAGCATCAAGCCAGGCTGTGCCGGCAAAATCAGGGGATTGGCAATCAGGCTGACCAGCGAAATCTGGTTGAAATAGTACATCATCAGCGGCAGGGTGCTTAACTGCGCCGCCAGAGTGATCATGACGGCATCAGAAAGCGGCCCCATCAACCAGGTAACGGTGGGCGCGGGCAGCCGCTGCGCCAGCCGCCGCTGCGTCCAACGGGTGAACCGGTCGGCGTACAGCATCAAGCCCAGGGTGGCGGCAAAACTGAGTTGGAAACCCACGTCCCACAGGCTAAACGGTCGCCACAGGGTCATGAGAATGCCGGCAGTAAACAAAGAGCCATACGCGAAATTGGGCCGCCCCAAAATTCTGGCCCCTATCAGGTAAATGCTGCCCATAATGGCGGCCCGCACCACCGAAGCGTCCGCGCCCACCATGATGGTGTAAAAGGCAATCCCCGCCAGGGCAAACCAGGGCGCGCGTCGCCGTCCCACCAACGGAGCCGCCACACCGACCAACATACCTGACAGAATAGAAATGTTGAAGCCGGAAATAGCGATGATGTGCGTCATGCCTGTGCGCCGGAAATCCTCTTGCAGCGCCGGGTCCAGGCCAGATTCATTGCCCAACAAAATACCGCTCAGCAGAGCCGACTGGGGCTCAGGGATCAGGCGGTTAATGACCGCCTGCGCCCGATCTTTGAAGGCATAAATTGCCTGGTAAACCGGGCTACCTTCATTTTCAGCCAACACCTCGACTTCGGGCAGCAGCATGACGCTGTGCACGCCCTGCCGTCGTAGATATTCGCGGTAGTCAAAGGTATCGAATACGGGCGGTTCATTTAGCTGGCCCACCAGACGCAGGCGGGTTCCGTAGCCAATAACCGGGAAACGTTCCACATTGACCAGCACGCGCCCGGTTACAGGGCGGGTAGCGCCCCCCGCCAGGGTCAATGCTTCCACGCGCACATCCAGGCGCGTCGTCGTATCGCGCGGCACGGGTTCGTCCACGACCAATCCGGTCAGAATCACGTCTGCTTCATTGTAAAAGGCAACGTGGCCGGGATCGATAGTGGGCAAAGCCAAAACGTAGCGCGCGCCCCCCAGTCCAAGCGCAGCCGCGCACACAAACACCAGGCGCAGCCACGGCTCCTGCCGGAACAGCAGCCCGCCAACCCCCGCCGCCGCCACTCCGCCCAACCAGGCAGTCCAGGGCAGCGGCAGCAAGCTGGCTAAGCCTAACCCTATAAACCAGGCGATACCAATATAGACAATGGTCATATGGAACGAACCTGGTTACGGATACATCCACTTCAACGTGCGCGGGTAGGGGCTGGTTTCGCGCACGTGGTGGATGCCGCAAATCCAGGCGACCGTGCGTTCCAGTCCCAAGCCAAAACCGCTGTGGGGCACGCTGCCGTACTGGCGCAGGTCAACATACCACTGGTAATGCTGCAAGGGCAGTTGGTGCCGTTCAATGGCGGAGACGAGCAACTGCGGATCGCTCATGCGCTCGCTGCCGCCAATGATCTCCCCATACCCTTCGGGAGCCAACAGGTCTACGCTCTTACACACTTCCGGGCGGCCCGGCCACGGCTCCATGTAAAACGCCTTAACTGCCGAAGGGTAACCGTAAACGAAGACGGGACGGTCAAACTGCCTGGTCAGTTCCGTCTCGTGCGGCGAGCCAAAATCATCCCCCCATTCAATTGCCAGCAGTTCCTTCAATTCGGGATCATCAGTGGCATCACGGATAGCCTGCACCCGTTCAATGGCTTCATCATAACTGATACGCGGGAAAGGCGCCTGCACCCTTTCCAATGCCGTCAGGTCGCGTTCCAATAGCTGCAGTTCGGGCCGGCATTTTTGCAGAGCCGTCTGCACCACCGCGCTGACAAACTGCTCCTCCAGTTCCATCAGACCATCCAGATCGCAAAAGGCGATTTCTGGCTCCACCATCCAAAACTCAGCCAGGTGGCGGCGCGTTTTGGATTTCTCGGCGCGGAAAGTGGGACCAAAGCAGTACACTTTGCTAAAAGCCATAATGTTGGCTTCGTTATAAAGCTGACCCGTTTGCGCCAGGTATGCCTCTTCTTCAAAATAATCCACTGTGAAGAGTGTACTGGTTCCTTCCGCCGCTGAGGGCGTGATGATGGGGGTATCAATGTTGAGAAAGCCGCGGCTGTCCAGAAAGTCAATAATGGCCCGCTTGACCACAGCGCGCACGCGCAAAATGGCCCACTGCTGGCTGGAGCGAATCCATAAATGGCGGTTCTGCATCAAGAACTCAACGCCATGCTCTTTGGGCGTGATTGGGTAGCCCACCACATTTTGCAGCACTTCTACGTCGGTGACGCTCAGCTCGTAGCCGCCAGGAACGCCCGGGGCGCGTTCATCCTGGCGCACGCTGCCCGTTACAATGAGGGAAGATTCCTGCCCCAGTTCTTTAATCAGGTTAAACTTCTCTTCGCCCAATTCGGGACGGAAAGCGACAGCCTGAATGATGCCGCTGCCATCGCGCAGGCGCAAGAACTGCAGCTTTCCTTTGCCAGTCTTGGCGTAAAGCCAGCCCTTGAGGCGCACCGTCTGGCCAACGTGGCTGGCAATCTCCTGGATAGTGATGTCTGTGGGCATAATACTCCTGCGAAGGTATGAAGGATGAGGTATGAGGTATGAGTCCCATACCTGGCGACGTCCCCCAATGGGGGTGCGGTTATTCTAGCCGTTGCTGGCAGCAGGGCAAATCAATTCGACCAGCAATTCGACGGCGCTGCCTGCGCGAGACAGTGGGCTGTCTCAGGCGGGGAGA
>JAGVTM010000660.1 GCA_019136785.1 Chloroflexota bacterium
ACACGAGATTTTGGAACTGGTAGCTGCCGGCAAAATCAGCGCCCAAGAAGCTGCTGATTTGTTGAGCGGGCAGGCTGCGCCTCCCACGCCGCCGCCAGCGGAAGCCACAGCCGCCGCCGAAACGGAAGCGGTGGCAACAGCCATTAAGATTGAGGTGGAAGAAGAAAAGGCGACGGCGGAGCCTGTGCCGGCAGCCGGCGGTAAATCGCCTGCCTGGTTCCGGGTGCGCGTCAGCGACCTGCATACGGGCAAACGCCGCGTCAGCGTCAACATTCCGCTGCGCTTCGTCAAGTTTGGCATGAAATTGAGCGCGGGTTTTGTGCCCGAAATGCGCTCCCTGGATTGGAACGAACTGAACGGTATGTTGCAATCAGACAAAGGCGGCATGTTGGTAGACGTTGAAGATGAGGAAAGCGGCGAGCGTGTGGAGATTTTCGTGGATTAGCCAGGCGCAGTCCCTGGTCTGTTTCCCTGGCAAGGCTACGAATACGGAGGATAGCATGAACAAACAACGATTTGATACAGGTAAAACGCCAACGATAACGGTCAGCGAATGCCTGGGCGACCTGGTAGTCAAAGGCTGGCCCGAACCGGTGCTGTATATCCAGGGCGGCCCTTTTGAAGCGACGGAGTCGGAAAAGGGTTACACCATTGACTGCCGCGGCAGCCTGAACCTGCGCGTGCCTGTGGGCGCCAACCTCTTCCTGGATCAGGTGCGCGGTGACCTGATCATTAAGAACATCGAAGGGGACATCAACGCCAGCGAAGTCAATGGCTCCATGATTGTCAAGATTGCCAACAATGTGACCATTGCCAACGTCTATGGCAGTTTCACGGGCAAGAACATTGACGGGCTGTTGACAGCGGATAACGTGATGCACTCGCTCAGTCTGCGCAATGTGGCTTCCACCGAGATTGGCGACGTGCATGGCGACTTTTCGGCGCGCTACGTGGAAGGATCCGTCCAGGTGGATCACGTGATGGGGGATGCCAGTCTGAACACAGTCAATGGCAGCGTGGCCATTGAGCGCACGGCAGGCGACGCCAATCTGCGCAACCTGGGCGGGGCGGCGCGGCTGGAGCAGATTGGCGGCGATCTGCGGCTGACGGGTGGATTAGCGCCGGGCAAGCACGTTTTGCGGGCCAGTGGTAATATCCTGCTGCGTTGGCCGCCTGATGAAGCCATTAATCTGACGGCTACGGCGCCATCCATTGTGCGTCGCCTGGAGTTTGACAGCCTGACGGAAAACAAGGGCCAACTGACAGCCCGTCTGGGCGAAGGCGAGACGTATGTAACGTTGGAAGCGGGCAGCGAGGTCATCCTCAAGCCGTATTACGATTCTGGCAGCGAATGGGGCGACGCGGACGCAGGTGAGTTTGACGTGGACTTCTCGGTGTCTATGGAAGGTCTGGGCGAGATGCTGACGTCCCAGTTGGACACGCGCCTGGAAGAGCTGTCTACGCGGCTGCGCACCCAATTCGGGCCGGAGTTTTCGCAGAAGATGGCTATGCGCGCGGAGAAAGCGGTGGAAAAGGCTTTGAAGCGGGTGGAACGGGCGCAAGAACAGGCGCGGCGTCGTTACGCGCCGCCGCCGCCGCCAGCGCCGCCCAAGCCACCCAAGGCGCGCAAGGCTTCCAGCCAGGAGCAGCTCAAAGTGCTGCAAATGCTGGAGAAAGGCGTGATTTCTGTGCAGGAAGCGACGACTTTGTTGGAAGCGTTGGAAGAATAGGTGATGAGAAGTTCAACTTTTCGCAGAAGTTGAACTTCTTTGCGCCACATTGAGGGCAGGGTATGGAAGGTCAGGTTAGAGTTGAGAGCTTGAGTAAGACGTACATTTCCAAGCAGCGCAAGGGGTTGTTTAAGGCGGAGCGCAAGGAAGTGCCGGCGCTCACCGAGGTATCCCTGGAGATCAAGCCGGGTGAGGTTTTTGGTCTGTTGGGACCAAACGGCGCGGGCAAAACAACCCTGATCAAATGCCTGACCACCTTGCTTTTGCCCAGCAGCGGTTCCGCCTGGGTCAATGGCTACCAGCTTACCCGCGAGGATGACGCCATTCGCGCCAGCGTGGGCTGTATGCTCATGGGCGAGCGAGGTCTTTACTGGAAGTTGACCGGACGGGAGAATCTGCTCTTTTTTGGCGCGTTGTATCATCTGCTGCCGGCAGAGCGCAAACGCCGCGCCGAGGCCATCATTGAGCGGCTGAACCTGGGCGAATACATTGATCGGGCGGTGGAGACGTATTCGTCCGGGCAAAAGATGAAGCTGGCTTTTGGCAAAGCGTTGATTAACGACGCGCCTATCCTGGTGCTGGATGAGCCGACGAATACGCTGGACGTACCGTCGGCGCGGGAATTGCGGGGCACCGTGCGCGAACTCAACCAGGAAGGCAAGACGATCATCTATACCACCCACATTATGTCCGAGGCGGAAACGCTGTGCGACCGCGTGGCAATCATTGATCGGGGGCGGGTGATTGCGTTGGGCGACGTGCCGCAGTTAAAACAATCCTTGCCGCGGGATGGCGTCATCCGTCTGGAAGGCGTCATCTCTAATAACGCCGTGCGCGCGGCGCAGCAGCTTCCGGGGGTGAAACACGTGGCGCTGGCGGCCGCCAATGGTCACAGCCAGATGACGGTGGTGGCGGCTGATCAGGCGGGCGTGCTGCCGCGCCTGGTGGAAACGTTGGGCGCGCATGGGGCGGTGCTGCAAAAGATTGCTCCCGAAGAAGTGACGCTGGAAGACGTGTTTATTGCTCACACCGGGCGCACTCTGGCAGACGATACGCGCATTAAATGATGTAGTTATGTCAAGTATAATCCAAAGGTAATCTTTATGATGCAACCGGCTCATTCCTTCCGCGCCACAGGCATGAAAGCCTTCATGGTCATGTGGATCGGTCAATTTGTGTCCCTGATTGGCAGCGCCATGACCGGCTTTGCCATTCCCATTTACATTTTTGGCGAGACAGAGCGGGTGCGCGAACTGGCTCTGTTGGGACTGGCTTTTATGCTGCCGCTGATTATTTTCAGCCCGGTGGCCGGGGCGTTGGTGGATCGCTCCAATCGCAAGCTCATGATGATGCTTAGCGACATAGCTGCCGGGTTAACGACTATCGTCGTGCTTATTTTGGTGGCGAATGATTCGCTGGAAATCTGGCATTTGTACATCACCAATGCCATCAACGGCACGTTCCAGACGTTCCAGTGGCCCGCCTATTCCGCGGCGATCAGCATGATGATTCCCAAGGAGCAATATGGCCGGGCCAGCGGTTTGATGGGGCTGGCCGAAAACGGGTCGGGTATCTTTGCGCCATTGTTGGCGGGCACGCTTTTGGGTCTTATTGGGCTGGAAGGTATTCTGCTCATAGACGTGATCACGTTTGTCTTTGCGGTGGGGACGTTGTTGTTTATTTACGTGCCGCAGCCGCCGCGGACGGTGGAAGGGCAGGCCGGGCAGGGCAGTCTGCTACGTGAATCGGCGTATGGTTTTCAGTATATTTTGCGCCGCCCCAGTTTGTTGGGCTTGCAGTTGGTGTTCCTGT
>JAGVTM010000201.1 GCA_019136785.1 Chloroflexota bacterium
AAATAACTTGGCGATTTAGGTTCGTAGTAACCGCTTTAGCGGTTTGGACGGCTAAACTTGTGCTGAGCGTAGTCGAAGCAGCCGTTACTACAAACTTGTTTCTGGACAATTACTAAATTGAACCGCTCACTGGCAAACAAAAAGGACGTAAGCAATCCGCCTACGCCCTTTGTCGTTGTTGCCCTGATAGGGCGACAAAAGAAAAAGACCGCAGGCAGATGGTTGCGCTGCGGTCTGAGAGTTGTCTTTTGAGTTATGCCAACTAACAGACTACAGACACACGCCCAGTATCAACGGCGCTGCCGCCAGATTGACTAATGGTGATGATTATTTGCGCGAACAATATCATCGGGTGTGCGTCTCCGGTGAAAATAGTGGTCAGTGAAAAGTGGTCAGCAGTCAGTGAAAGTGGCCGGATGCCTGAATGCCTCGAAAATGTAGCACACGTAATCAGAAGTGTCAAGATTCACTTACACCGCCCAGCCGCCGCAGGCGCGCCAGCCGCTCTGGCTCGTTGGCTGCCAGCCAGGGGTCTTGGGACATCTGGGCGTAAGCCAGGGCAAAGCAGCGTCGCGCTTCATCGGGTTCGCGCTGCAGCGCTAGCAAACATTCGCCGATTTCTTCGCGCACATACATATCTGGCGCGCCGGCGGCTTCTTGCTCCGCCAGCAGCGCCCGCTGCATGGCTAAAGCTGTTTCCACGTCGCCCAGCGACCGCCGCGCGCGGGCCACGCACCAGCGGGCAATCCAGATCGGGCCAATTTTGCCTTGCTGTTCGCGCCAGGCCAGCGCTTTCTCAAAAAAAGCCAACGCCTGGTCGTAATCGCCCTGGTCATGCCAGGTCCAGCCGATGTTGTTATAAAGCGAGCCGAGCCAGTTGCGGGCGCGCGGGTCGCCGGTTTGCTCCGCCAGAGCCACTGCCCGCAGGTTCCATGCCATTTGTGCGGCAGGCGGTTCAATGATGCCCATCATATGCGCCGCGTCAATGGCGTAGAAATCTTCGCCGGCGGCTAAAGCCTGCTCCCAGGCTGCCAGAAAGTGGGGGCGCGCCTGATCAGGCTGTCCGGAGGAGTTGAAGACGCGCCCCCGTTCCAGGCGGTAACGTATGTGGGCGCGGCGCCAATCAGGTTGCAGGATCGCTTCTGCTTTGTCCAGCGTTTCGTGAGCGGCGTTGAACTGTCGCTGTAACCCTTGCGCGCGGGCGATTTGGGTCAGAAGCTGGGCCAGGTAGGAACTGTGGGCAGGCGCCTGCGCCAGCCGCTCACGAAAGAGGGTTTCACTGTGCGCAGGCTGGCCGTAATCCCAAAGCTGTTCAAAGTCGGTGGTCTCGTCTGTTCCTGGCATCATCTATCCTTAAAAGATTGTAACCGCAAAGCGTTTCGAGAATTTCACCGCTAAGACGCAAAGATCGCAAAGGTGTCTTAGATGGTAGCACTGTACTTAATCGTGGTGGGTGTCACTCCCGCCTCCGGCGGGAGTGACACCCATTTTTATGGGCAATTTTGGGCGCGCATGCGCCCAAAATTACCCGGTGCCGATATTTTCACCCGCTTTGTCAGGTGGATATACAGCTAAAGAGATCGCCACCGTTTAACGAATTATTCGTCTAGCAGGATAACGGGTTCCTGGTAGTAGCGCAGGCGGCTGCGGGCCAGTTTTTCGGTCAGAAACTGGTTGAACCAGGAGCGCTTGGCTGCCAGGGATTCCTCTTTTTTCAACTCAGCCAAATCCAGGTTGAGCCGCAAGATGCGGCCGGGGATGATGAAGCGGGTCAAACCTGCCGGCATTAAATCCCCACGGCTGGCTACTTCAAACACTGTTTCTGGCGTAAACTGCGGAAATACCACCAACGCCTGCATTTGCGGGTATTGTCCCAACAGCCGGCCCAAGTCAGTTGTCAGCGTGCGTTCCACGTTGCCCCAGGCAGTATAGGCGGCGACAATGGCATTCATGACGTTCAGCCGCGCTGCGCCTGGCTCGATTTCTGCCAATAGCGCCGCGCCGTCGCGACTGAGAAGGTAGCAGAGAGCGTCTCGTTCTTGCAGCGTGAGATGCGCCTGGTCGGCGGAGATGGGCGTCAACTTTAACCCCGGTAACTTTTGCAGGCGTTCCACCAGTTCCGCAAACGGCGCTTCGCTGGAGACGGCGTGATACCAGGTGTGCAAGGCAAAGCCCTCCCGATCAGGCGATGCCACCTGCACGACTGTGTACGGGAAGCCAAGCTGCTTGAGGGCAGTGGAGCGAGTAGCCCCGTCTAGAACGATATATTGCTCGTCCCACTCTGCCACAATAGGCGGATTCACCAGGCGTCCCTCCGCTTCCAGGCTGGACATCAGGCGCGCTACCCGTTTCTCGTCAGTATATTCATGGGGAATCACGCGGTCGCTGGGCACGATTTTGAGAGAAAGGGAGTCGCTGGGGGGCTGTACGCGCAACACATCCATGATTTGCCGCGCCAGGTCACGGTCACGGGCGCGGCTGTCGTGGCTGCCCTTGCCGATGGGCTGCACGGGTATCAGATGCGGATGGGACAGCGGGGCATCGGGCGGCAGGGTGAGCGCCGCGCCTGCCAGGTGACCGCTGTGCAGCGCCTGCATGACGGCGGCGCAGTCTACCACGTCGGTGTGGGCGGTGTTGACTAGAAAGGTGCCTGCCGGCATCAACGCCAGTTCGCGCGCCCCAATCAGATGGCGCGTTTCTTCATTAAATGGCACGTGCAGACTCACAAAATCCGCCTGGCGCAGCAAATCCGGCAAGTCAGCCACCTGCACGCCCGCCGCCAGCGCCAGTTCCGGCGTCAGGCGAGGCTGGTTGACCAGGATGGTCATGTCAAAGGCGCGGGCGCGTCTGGCCACCTGGCGACCCACGCGACCAAAGCCTACCAGGCCGAGACTGCGATCCGCCAGGGAGAAGGGATTGCCCAAGCCGCCCAAACTGGACAGGCGCAACAGCAGGCTCATCGTTTGTTCGGCGACAGCGACGGTGTTGCCGGCATCCCCCGACCGCACTTCAATGCCCATCAACCGCGCCGCGCTGACGTCAATTTGATCCAGGCGGCTGCCCGTACAGGCAATGACGCGCAGATTGTAAGCGGCTTCGATCAGCCGCTCATCCACGCGCGTGTCGCTGCCCACAATCAGGGCATGGTAGGGCCCAATGACGCCGGGCAGGTTGGCGGCGGTTAGCTCTGGACGCACGTCTACTCTGGCAATCTGGCGTAGGGAGGCGATGCCGGCATCATCAAACGAATCTACCACTAAGACTCGCATCGGTTCAGACATTTGGTGAAACTCCCATGAGGCTACTTTTGTTTTGGGTCGTTGGCGCAACGCGGGTTTCAATCCTACCCAAAAGGCAGCGCGGTTAAGGTCACTTGGTGTAACTTCTGGATATTCATTCTCGTCGTCAAAAGTTAGCGCAGAATCAGGCGAGATTATGCTCATAATCATACGCCTGTCAATGATAGTCCTGGCAATGCCCTTTGGTCAAGGTGGACAGTTCGCGGTACGTTGGGCATAATTTGGGCGTATACTATC
>JAGVTM010000657.1 GCA_019136785.1 Chloroflexota bacterium
CATTCTGCTGGCGCGCTGGGGAAAACATGCCTGGGTGGATCGAGCCATCACTGCCCTGTTTCTGACCGGCCTGGCGCTTTTTACGGCGCTCTTCGCCAACGGATATTGGGTGGGGTAGGTGGGCAAGATACGCACACCACAATAGCGTAACTTTTGGGGGAGCAAAACGACTAGACAAGTACAGACATTGCGTCCTGGGTGCGTTGCACCTGGACTATCATTCGTGTTCAACATGCGCCAACAGGCAATTAGTAACAGATGGGCTGAATTCTGGCTGCAAAATGGTATAATCGGGCGCAAAACCGACACGTTATACCATGTCCAGACAGGAAGGCCCAGCCTGGTGCAAGACGAACACCTGTTGTTAGCCAGGGCGCGCGCATTTGATCAGGACGCGCTGGCTGAAATTCACGATACATACTATACGCCCCTCTTCCGGTATATTGCCATTCGCGTCAGTAATCGGGAAGTGGCAGAAGACCTGACTAGCGAGGTTTTTGTTCGTCTGCTTTCGGCGCTGCGGGATCACACAGCGCCCCAGAAGACGTTAAAAGGCTGGCTATATGCGGTTGCTTCGCGGGTGGTCAGCGACTACCACCGGCAGCGGTATCGCCGGCCCGAAGTGGAATTGACAGATACCTATATTAGTCACACCGAAGACCCTGCCGATGCCGTAGATGCCCAGATCACCTGGGAAAATCTGCAACATGCTTTAACTGACCTGACCCCCGAGCAACAAGACGTGCTGGCGCTGCGCTTTGGTCAAGGTCTACCCATTCAAGAGGTAGCGCAGTTGATTGACAAAAGCGAAGGAGCTGTCAAACAGCTTCAGGCGCGGGCAGTAGCCGCTTTGTCTCGCCAGTTGGGGCGAGGGTCTCGCCAGTCGGGGCGAGATAGCCAGCAGGGGCAAGGTAAATCCAGATGAACAACGCCCTGGAACAAAAACTCATTGAATGCCTGGATGCCCTGGAGCATGGCCGGTCAGTGGAACAGATCCTGGCCCGGTATCCCGACGATGCCGCCGCGCTGCGTCCTATGCTGGAAACGGCTGTGCAGTTGGGGCAGCTAAAGCTGGCGCCTTCTACTGCCGCCAGGAATACCTCGCGCAAGGCTTTCCTGGCGCAGGCAGCAGCCCAGCAAGCCGCGCCCGGCCCGGTTTTGTGGGTTAACCAGGTATGGCGCTGGCTGCAGCGCGGGATGGTTCCGGCTATGGGCGTAGCCGCCGCCTTGCTGGTTGGCTTTTTGTTGTTAACCAATGCCGCCATACCAGGGCAGCCTCTATATGGCGCGAAGCTGCAGCTTGAGGATTGGCGGCTGTCGCTGGCGCGCGATCCGGAGACCGTTCGCGCCTTGACTGAGGAATGGGAAGCGCGGCGGCTGGCAGAAGTAAAACAACTATTGGCGGCAAACCTGGAGGCAGACGTAATCTTTGGCGAAGATATTGCCGCTATGGCCAGCGACCACTGGATACTCAACAGCGGTATCCGGCTGAATATTACGGATCAGACGGTCATTATAGGCGAGCCAGAAGTGGGCATTTATTTGCACATTGAGGGGCGGGCCGCGAATGGCGCCGTCACGGCTACTCTAGTACACGTTGACCTGGTTCATTCAGATTTGTTGCAGGGTACCCCCACGCCCACGCCTGTGCCGGCAACCGAAACCCCCTCGCCTGCCAGCGCCGATAAGGGGAGTGAGCCGGCTGTCGCCGCTACGCCCACGCCCTTCGTTTCCCCCTCGCCCACAGCTACAGCCGCGCCGGTGGTCACCCCAACGCCATCGCCCACAGGCACAGTGCCGGCAGCAGAACCAGGCGCCGCTGCCGTCCAGGAGGATGATGGGAGCAGCGATCATGATTACGGCGACGACCACGGCGGGTACGACAGCAGCGACGACAACAGCGATTCAGGCAGCGGCGAAGATGACGGGGATGACGGCAACAGCGACTCAGGCAGCGGCGAAGATGATGGAGGCGACGACAACAGTGGCTCAGGCAGCGGGGACGAGGATGACGGGGACGACGACAACAGCGGATCGGGTAGCGGAGACGATGATGGGGACGAGGATAACAGCGGGTCGGGCAGCAACTAAGAAAAAGCGGGGGGAGTGAACGGTTACCCTCATTTTCAGGTTGTCGAGGTACTAGCTACCGTTCAAGGTACGCAGGTCGTTTTCTAACAAAAGCACAAACTCCTGCGTCAAGGCATCCAGGCTGGCGCAGGTATCGGCGGACAGGGCGGTCATGCGACGCATCACGGCAGCGTGATGCAGTTTCTCTGCTTCCAGATATTTCTGGCGTCCTTTGGGGGTCAGGGAGACGAGCACCAGGCGGCGATCCTGCGTGTCGCGCTCGGAGGTGACCAATCCCTGGTCCTCCAGGCGGCGCACCATGCGGGTGGCGTTGCTGCGCGAGCAAATCAGCAGGTCAGCCAGATTGGTAATGGTCAGGCTGTTATTCCCTTGGGCGCCCAGGTGCATTAACAAATTGTATTGGGAGGTTGTCAGATCGCTGTCCTGCAAGCCACGCCGGTCGCCGTCATCGAGGAGGACGTGAATCTTCTGAAAGCGATTATAAAGGTCTAGATACTGGTCTTTGGTAGCCATAGATGGGATCTCAAAAGGGGGAAAGGAAAGATTGTTAACCAGTCAACATTGTACCTGTCACCCTATTTTTCGACAAGCGGCAGTTTAGATGTCAGCAATTCTCAATTTGAACGGGCTTGCTCTTTTGGCTGTTGGTGGAGACCAATGATATAAGGGAAGCCCCCTCGCCCTCTATGACCCTGCCCTAATGAGAATTGCTGTTTAGATGTCCCATAAGATCTGTCAGGTGTCTGACTGAGGTAAGAAGATGGTGCACTGGCGGGCGGCAATTTCGCAGCGACCTACTTCCGCTTCATTCCATAGAACGCGGAATGTCGTTTCGGCGGCGTGGGGGGTCCAAAAGACAATTTCATCCTGGCTTAAGGGGGTGATGCGGGCATTGAAAGCCGCGCAGGAAACGGGGCGCAGCCAGGCGGCGGCGTCATCGAACAGTTCCAGGACGTTGCAACTGCCGGCATCCAGAAAAGCATAAAACTCCGCCCAACGCCGCCCATCAAAACGGTAATCAGTGGGAAAACCACTGGCGTCCAGCAGTTCAAAAGCCGCCCGCCCAATTTCTACAGGCTCACTGTGCATGTTCAGGACGTAGAAGCTGCCGGCATTGTACAACAACTGCAATTCACGCCCATCGGGATACAGCACCGTGGGAGCGGCGGCGGTAGGCGCACTGGTTGGCAGCGCGGCGGATGGTTCTGCCGGCATGACGGTCATCGGAATGACGGTCATCGGAATGACGGTCACTGCCACCACGGTAACCGCCGTCACCGCCACGTCAGGCGGAGCGGGCACAGGCGACGCCGTAGCCGCCAGCGCCGCGGGTAAAGGGGAGGGCGACGGCAGGGCAGCGGCAGGCGCCGCCGTCAGGGTGGCTGCCGCATTGGCATCCGAAGAAACAGCGCCATTGTTACGCAGCAGCGTCGCCACC
>JAGVTM010000446.1 GCA_019136785.1 Chloroflexota bacterium
ATTTTGTGGCGGCGGGGATGCCGGCACGTCAGGCATGTCTGGCGGCGCTGGACGTACTGGAAAAGCGGGTTAATGGGCGCGGCGGATTGGTGGCTGTGGATAATCAAGGTCAGATTGGCGTTGCATTCAACACCGATGCCATGCCCTACGCCTATGCTAGGGGGGCGGCGGCGGGGATTGCCGGGCGATGAGGCGACGCCAGGAAACAGCCAGCGTTGAGGCTAACAACAACGCCGCCAATGCCCAACCCCACCAGGGAAAGCTGCTGTGGGACTGCCAACTGCTGACGGTCACCGCCGAGCGGGTGATAGCCCAACGGTAATCCTCTACCTCGCCATTGTCTACCACGCCATCGTAGGCGGCGGCGGGATTGGCGGCAGGCTGCGCAAAATAGCGAAAGCGGAGGTAAAAAGCGTTGGCTTCGCTGCCGCCAGGCACGGTTCCTATAGGCAAATCCAGGGTAACGGTCTGCACGCCATTGTTCAGAAGCGTGTTGGAAATGACATGCTCGGCGGCGTCAAAACCGCCGTTATGGTTGGCGTCCATCCAGGCGTTCAGATAGCCGCGTCCGTGCGCGACGACTTCCACAACGCCGCCGTCTGCGCCATCTCGCCACACGCTCGTGGGCTGGATGCCATCTTCGTCCTGCTGACGCAGCAGATCGTCGCCAGAAGCTGTTTCAGAAGGCTGTCCATCATCTTCGGCGTCAATGCGGCTGCCCAGGTAAATGTTGCCCAACACGTGACCGGCGCCGTTTTGCGCCAGCGTAGTCATCTGGAAGCTGTCGGGCAGATCACCATAATCTACGGCAGGCGCCGTCAGGATAGGCAGTTCCAGGCGCACCAACTCCTGATTAGCCACGTTGCGCCCGCTGAGCGTAACGGTGATCTGCGAGCCGCCGCTGTCAATTATGGAGACAACGCCAAATTGACCGCTGCCCGGAACCATGCCTTCGCTGTAGGGACCACCCAATAATTCGCCTGGCTGCTCCAACGAGCCCACGTTCATCACCGGAAACCCCACGCCGCCGCCGCCGGCATAGCGGTTATTGCGCCCATCGTCAATCGCCAGCATACGGGCGTGGCCCGTGAGTAGAATCAGTCCATGCACGTCGTTGCCGGCAATAAAATTAGCAATTTCCGTCCGCTCCCGACGAAAACCATACCAGGTGTCATTGGTAACGCCGCTGTCATCTATCCAGGGCACGCTGCTGGCCCAGATGATGACCGGATAACGATCCTTAGCCGCCAGCAACTGCTGGAAGAACCACTGTTTCTGCGTCTCGCCCATCATGCTTTTCAAGTCATCGTCGGGGTCGCTGTTGGGATCGCGCTCGGAACGCAGGTCGGTGAGGATAAAGCGGACGCGCCCCACGGTGAATGCCTGGTAGATGGGGACGTCGCCGCTGCCGGCAGGCAGCCCATAGTGCGGCACGTATTCCTGGTAAACCTGGCGCGCCGCCTGCCGTCCAGGCGCGGTGCGGTCGCCAGCAATGACGCCATAGTCCCCATCATCCCAGACGTAGACAACGGGCGTATGGTTATACAGGGCAGCTTGCGCGGGGGAACCCAACAAATTATTGTAGGCGCTGCGGAAGAGGTCAGGATTGTTGACGTTGACCAGATTGCGGTACATGTCGCCCAAAACCAGGAAGAAGCGGGGACCACGGCTGCCAATCGTAGTGAAAACCTGATTATTGAAATCATTGTCTACGCAGCAGCCAACGGCAAAGGAGAAGCTAAAGGGCACGGCGCTGAGGGTGCGAAACTGCCCTGGATGGGCGCTGTCGCGCACCCCCTGGCATTCCAGTGTGTAGTAATAGAGCGTGTCGGGCTGCAATCCGCTCATCGGGTAACGGAGAACACGGTTGTTAATAGCCGTGTTGGCAATCTGGCTGGGAGAATAAATGGGGTTGCTGTAGTCGGGGCTGGCGCTGAGGACGACGCGCACGTTGCAGCCATCCGCCAGGAGGCGGGTGACAATGGTGACGCTGCTGCTGCTGAGGGCGCCGCTCCAGGTAAACTCGGTGAAGGGAGCGTCCTGGGGGGCAGACTGGGACAATGCCGGCAATGCCGCCGCCAACACAACCAGCGGCAGCAGCAGGCTCCCCAAACCAGACAGAACGCGCCTGACCATTATCCCGCCTGCGCCTGTTCGCCATGCGCCTGACCGTAATAAGCCAGGAAACGAATCGAGGTGTCAATGCCACGGAAGAAATTGGGCAGATAGAAACGCTCATTGGGGGAATGGATGCGGTCATCGTGCAAGCCAAAACCCATCAAGACCGTTTCTACCCCCAGATGGGTCTGGAACTGTCCTACCACGGGAATAGAGCCGCCTTCGCGCATGAAAATGGGTTCGCGCCCAAACACGTCCCGATAGGCGGCTATCGCCGCCTGCATGGCCGGCATTTTCCAATCCGTGATGCTGGCAGACCCGCCTTCATAGGTCATACTGATTTGGACAGTGGGTGGGGCGATTTGCTGCACGTATTGGCAGAAAAGCTCGCCAATTTCCTGAGGGTCCTGGTCTGGCACCAGGCGCATGGAGATTTTGGCGTGGGCTTTTGCCGGCAGCACCGTCTTCCGTCCCGGCTGCATATATCCGCCGACGATGCCGTGTACGTCCAGCGTGGGGCGCGCCCCCATCCGTTCCACGACTGTGTACCCAGGCTCGCCCCAAATGCGCGGCGCGCCCGTCTCGGTCAAGATGCCTGGCTCAGTTAACGGCAACTGCGCCAGCATGTGTCGCTCTTCATCTGACAGGGGACGAACCTTGTCATAAAAACCAGGAATCAGGATACGTCCATCCGTATCCTTCAAACGGGCAATGATGTGCGCCAATACGTTAAAAGGATTGTCAATCACGCCGCCAAAGGTGCCTGAATGCAAATCGTGGGAGGGCCCGGTTATGTCCATCAGGACATAACACAAGCCGCGCAGCCCGTAAACGATGGCTGGCTGATCCTTACCCAATATAGCCGTGTCGGAAACCAGAGCCACATCGGCTGCCAGCAGGTCAGTGTGCTGTGGAATAAAAGCCGCCAGGCTGGGCCCGCCAATTTCCTCTTCGCCCTCCACAATGAATTTGACGTTAACGGGCAAACGCCCGGCCTGAGCCAGGTAGGCGGCAATGGCTTTGACGTGCACGTAGGTTTGCCCCTTGTCATCGCTGGCGCCGCGCGCATACAGGTAATCGCCGCGCTGCGTGGGCGTAAAGGGAGGCGTCTCCCACTCTTCCAGCGGGTCGGGCGGTTGGACATCGTAATGACCATAGATCAGCACCGTGGGCGCGCCAGCGGCGTGCAGCCAATCGCCATAGATCAGCGGATTCCGCGGCGTGTCAATCAGCCGCACGTTCTCCAGGCCAGCGCGGCGCATGGCTGCCGCCAGCCATTCTGCCGCGGCGCGCGTGTCATCGTCATGGTTGCGCTGCGTGCTGATGCTGGGGATGCGCAAAAACTCGTGTAGTTCAGCCAGGGCATCCTGGTGCTGGGCGTGGGC
>JAGVTM010000202.1 GCA_019136785.1 Chloroflexota bacterium
ATCAGGATGTACATGATGATGGCATCATCCCCTTGATGGAAAAAGTAGTCATCGGCATTGACGTGGGTCAGGCGACCCTGTTCGATGACGGCCTGGCACTCCGTCTCGCTCAGGTTGTGGAGTAAGGCGCAGCGGGTAATGGTCTGGCGGGCTGTGACCGTAATCATGGGCTGATGATAACACATAATTGGCAAATGATGGTAACTTGGGTCTCCAGGAATTCGCAAATCCATATACGGCCCCCTTCCCCCAGCCCCCTTCCCTGGCATATGGGGCAAGAGGGGCTGGGCGCTCACTAAATCCCCCCTTTCATATCTGACCTGGATTCAGTATAATGTGGACATGGCCCTGGCTTGCTAGATTGCGCCGGCACCAGGAACGGGGGAAGCTGGCGACAACGTCGCCATTCACAATTGTCCGTCCATTAACAATGGACAACCACTTCAGGAAAGCCTGCCGGCTAGACCTGGGGGCTTTCTCCCTTTCCAATTTCATGTTAGGAGGAGAATAATGCTTAACAAGCGCTTCAATATGTTGTTGGTCACCGTGATGGTTCTTAGCCTGATCCTGGCGGCCTGCGCAGGCGGGTCAGTCACCCAGAAGGCGTGCGTCGTGCTGGATACAGGCGGCGAAAACGACAAGAGTTTCAATGAATTCACTTTGAAGGGGGCGCGGGAGGCTGCGGAGGAAGAAGGGTTGGAGTTTGCCTATATCGTCTCCGAAGCTGCCAGCGACTATGAGAAGAACATTCAGAATTTTGTAGACGAAGGGTGCGGCCTCATTGTTACGGTTGGCTTCTTGATGGGCGACTCGACGGCGGCAGCGGCGCGAGCCAACCCCGATATCAAATTCGCCATTGTGGACTATGCTTACGCTGACGCCGATTACACCGAAGAAGGCGGCTTGAGCAACGTGACCAGCCTGATGTTTGCCGAAGATGAAGTTGGTTATCTGGCGGGGACGTTAGCCGCTTGCATGAGTGAAACCAACGTAATCGGCTCTGTATCTGGCATGGAAATTCCGCCGGTGGTGCGTTTTGTAACGGGTTATCAAAATGCGGCTAAGGCATTGAAGCCGGATATTAAAACCCTTAACGTGTATATCCCGGACTTCAACGACCCGGCTACAGGCAAGCAGGCAGGTCTGGACTTCCTGGGGCAAAATGCGGACGTGATCTTTGGCGTTGGCGGCAACACGGGCAACGGCGGCTTGTTGGCGGCGCACGAGGCGGGCAAGATAGCCATTGGCGTGGACGTAGATCAGTACAATACGTACCCTGAGGTGGCTGCTTCCCTCATCACCAGCGCAGCCAAGAACATGGATGTGGCTACAGCTAACGCCGTGCGCGAGTATGCCGCAGGCGCGCTGGTTGGCGGCATTGAATTGGCGACGGTGGCGAATGGCGGCGTGGGGCTGGCGCCCTATCACGACTGGGATAGCAAGATTCCGGCTGAGTGCAAAGAAGCCGTGGAAGCAGCGCGCCAGGGTCTGGCGGATGGCACCATCAGCACAGGGTATACGCCGTAGAAAGTAAGAAAGCAGAAGTAAGAAGGTAGAAGAAAAGGGCGCTGGCGCAGGCGAGCGCCCTTTTTTGTGCCTAAACCGGATAGAGGTTCAAGAAGGGGGCGGCAGCCAAGGGAGGTTGATGATGTGGTGGCGTAAAGTAGCCTTTTGCTTTGTGTTGATGGCGGCGGCGGGGACGGCGTGCCGGCAGAATCCGCCAGACGCGCCAACCCCAACTGTGCCCGCAGCGGTAGAAACGACGACCCTGGCAGAATCAGGCGTCTTAATCAGCGAACTGCTGTTGGGCGTGGTGGGGGGCAATAACACGGAGTTCATTGAGTTGTACAATGCCGGCAGCGCCCCCGTTGACCTGGATGGTTGGAGCCTCTGGTATCGCTTTGAGGACAGCGCCCACGAAGAACGATTGATTGCCTGGGGACGAACCACAGAAATCCCGGCTCATGGTCACTTCCTGCTGGCGCGCGCGGGGCAAGAGGTGGGCGCCCTGCCCGACGCCACATTTGACGTCCCTTTGGTGCAGAAAGGGGGCTTGCAGTTGCGCGACGCCCAGGGACAGATTGCTGACGCCCTGGGGTGGGGCGATGCGCCGGCGGCTTATGCCAGCGGCGCGCCAGCCAGCCAGCCGCCCAATGGCGCCAGCCTGGAACGACTGCCGGGGGGAGATGCCGGCAACGGCGACAACCACAGCGACAACCAGCGTGATTTTGTGGCTAACGCTAGCCCGCAACCGCAAAACAGCGGCAGCGACCCCACCCCCGCCAGCAGACTGCCTCTGCTCGTCTCCCTATCCGCCCCGGCGAGCGTCATCCCGGGCGAACCCGTGACTATCACGGTGTTGACGACGAACAGCGGCAGCGCAGCCTTGAGCGACGTGCAAGTCTTTCTGCCTGTGCCCCCTGGCTTCGCGGTGTTAGACATGCCGGCAGATGGACAGATTACCTGGACCTATGCCTCCCTGGACGCCAACGAGAGCGTAACCAGCGAAGTGACGCTGCAAAGCCCGTACACCTATACGGACGTGCGTTTCCGCGGCTATTATGCGGCGGTCAACGGGCAGCGCCGCTATGGGCCGCTGGCGCAGCTAACGGTGGGCGGCGGCGCGGTTCCGGTGGCGGTGGCGCGGCAGTTGGTGGGGCAGGACGTGATTGTGGAAGGGGTGGCGACGATGTACACGGGGGGCTTTTTTGCCGGCACAACGGGAACCAAGTTTTATTTGCAGGACGACAGCGGCGGTATTCAGGTATACGTCCCCGGCGGGATGGGGGCGGTGACGGTGCGCATCGGGGATCGGGTGCGTGTGCGCGGCGGCATTGAGGTGTACCGCAATTCGTTGGAACTGGTGCCGGCAGTGGCGGACATTGAGATCTTGCCGCCAACAGAGGACGCGGCGGCAAACGAGCCTTCTCCCCTGCCCGTCAGCGCGACGCAAATTCAGACGGACGATGCCATCCTGGGCCGTCTGGCTCTTCTGGAAGGAACCACGACCCGTATCGAAGAGTTCACCTTTTCCTATGAGATTGATCTGGTGGACGCAGCAGGGGAGACGGCGCTGGTTTACGTGGAAAAAGAAACGGGAATTACGGCGGAGCCGTTGGAACTGGGACAACTCTATCGGGTGACAGGCATCAGCGAATATTATGATGGCTTGCGCCAGATTAAGCCGCGCCAGCCGGCGGACATTGCCCAGGTGTTCCCGCCCATGCTGCGGCTGGAAGTAGACGCGCCTTACAGCGCCCGACCAGGAGAGATGGTAACGGTGACGCTGCGGGTGTGGAATCACACGCCGCATATAATGACAGGGGCGCTGGTAACGGCGGAACTGCCGCCGGATTTGCACTCTGTTCAGGTATGGGATAATGGGATCGCTGCCGGCAGTGTGGTCACCTGGCGTATTCCTGAACTCGGCGGCAATGGCGGCAGCGCCGTAGTCCGTCTGACAGCGGTTATGGCGAGCGGCGCCGCCGGGCCCATTGTTATTCCACCGGCGAGCGCTAACGCCGATCAATGGCTGGAGCCAGCGCAAACCGCCCCGTTCCGTATTTTTGCCGGCGATGGCGTGCCTGTGTGGGCCATCCAGGGCGCGGGCGACGTTTCGCCCTATGTGCGCCGCCGCCTGAGGACATCAGGTGTGGTCACGGGGGTGTTCCCCGATCTAAACGGTTTCTGGCTGCAAGGACTGGAGGCAGATGCGGATGCCGGCACATCCGAAGGCATTTTCGTGCTGGCGGACAGCTTCGACCTCGCCGTCCACAGCGGCGACCTGGTACAGGTCAGCGGGTTGGTGCGCGAGATTTCTGGACAAACAACGCTTTATCCAACGCAGGCGACGGATGTGCTGGTCATGGGAACCGCCGGGCTGCCCCCAGCCACCCGCTACGACCCGCCCCTGGAAGACGCCGCCGCCCTCACTTATAACGAAGCCCGCGAAGGGATGCTGGTCGCCCTGGCGGAACCCGCCGTAGCCGTAGCCCCTACCACGCAGTATGGGGAATACGTGCTGGTCAGCCAGCGGTGGGGGGTGTCCACCGTGCCGCGCGAAGCGGCAAAAGGGTTCTTTATCGTCGTGGACGATGGCTCCAGTGTGACCCACGTTGACGGGAGCACGCTGCCTTACGCCGTGAAGGTCGGCGACGTGGTGACGAGCCTGGTAGGGCCCCTGGCATACACGTTTGACCAGTACAAAATCCAGCCGGTGGCTGCGCCTGCCATAGCCGGCGTTGAGGCGTCCCTGCCCAGCCTGCCTGCCGCCGCTGCCGACCAGTTCAGCATTGCCACCTTTAACGTGGAAAACCTGTTTGATTATCGCCCGCCCCACCCCTCTGACCCGCCGCCGCCGGACAAAGAAGGGTATGAGCGACAATTGCAGAAACTGGCGGATACTATTCTGGCGTTGGGCGCGCCCACGATTATGGGGCTGCAAGAGGTGGAGAATATTGAGGTGCTGCAGGAGTTGGCAGCGCTGCCGGCATTAGCCCCCTACGGCTACGCGCCCTACCTGATCGAAGGGTTTGACTCGCGCGGGATTGACGTGGGTTACCTGGTGCGCGCAGAGCAGGCGACGGTGGTAACGGTCGCCAGTTACGCGGCAGACGAAGGGTTGTTCAGCCGCCCGCCGCTGGCGCTGACGGTGGAAATGACCCTGGGCGGGCAGACAGCCACGCTCTATCTGCTCAATAACCATTTCCTCTCCCTCTCCGGCGGTGAAGCGGCTACCGAACCGCGGCGCACGGAACAGGCAGCCTGGAACGTGAGCGTCATAGAGCAACTGCGCCGCGCCGATCCCAATGGGCTGTTCGTCGTCCTGGGCGATTTGAACTCCTTCCTGGACACGCCGCCGCTGGATACGCTGGAACAGAGTGGCTTGCGCCACGTCTACCGCTTCTACGACTCGCCCGCCAACTATCCCTATACCTACATCTTTCAGGGGGCGACGCAGTCGCTGGACCATATTCTGGTGTCGCCGGAGTTGTTTGCGCGGTTGGAACAGGTGCAGGCGCTGCACATCAACGCCGGCTTTCCCCTGCCCGCCCCCGACGACGCCACCCCCCGCCGCCTGTCCGACCACGATCCGCTGCTGGTCATCTTCTCGCGGCAGTGAGGTTTCTCCAGACGATGACATGGTAGGAGCGTATTGCATACGCCCCATCAGTGCTCCCCCCGTAGGTTGAGCCTGTCGAAACCGGTTCCCTTCGACAGGCTCTGAGTTTACCGGGGGGAAATAGTTACTCCTGCATTTACTAAGTAACTGTTCGTAAATAACTTGGCGATTTGGGTTCGTAGTAACCGCTTGAGCGGTTTGGACGGCTAAAGCCGTTACTACGAACTTGTTTCTGGACGGTTACTAACTGGTCAATGCCAACAGCCCGGTGCGTTCATTGAAAGCTTCGATCAAGGCGTCTATCTGGCTGACCTGAGCGGGAATGCTCGTCCAATAGTTAGAGTCATACCACTGCGCCTGGATTTCCTCGTAAGTTTTGCCCTGTTGTTCTACCCAGGTGAAGTATTTCAGGTTGTGGATGCGCTTGCGGTCATAGTAGGTCAACTCCTGCACGTGATCCAGCGTCTGCCCCAACAGATAGCGATGGAAAATGGCGGCGCTGGCTTGGGGCGACATGGCTCCTTCCTCAGCTTGCAGCTCCACCAGGCGGCTCTGGTACATCTCCATGGAATCCGTGCCCACCGTCAGCACCACGTCAGTTGCCCCCAATTCGTAATATCTGGCGAATTTGATAGCCGAGAGCATATTGGACACGCCGGAAATGCCCAGCAGCGGCAACTGGGATACCGTATTTGCCGGCACGCCCTGGCTCACCAGATACGCCTGCCCAATGGGATCGTTGAACAGGCGAATGACGCCCATGGGGGCAGCGTCATCAATGCCAATGACCATGTCCGTGTTCTTCACGTTGTGGATCCAGGGCACGTGTTTGTCGCCAATGCCTTCGATGCGGTGCGCGCCAAAGCCGTTTTGCAGCAGCGTGGGGCATTGCAGCGCCTCGCTGGCGGCAACCTTGCTGTTGGGGAAGTGCGCTTTGAGGAAGTCGCCGCAAGCCAGTGTGCCGCCGGAGCCAGTCGCCAGCACCACGCCGCGATAGTGGTCGCGCCCGCCCATGACGGCTTGCAGCAGTTCCAGCATAGCCGCGCCGGTGACTTCGTAATGCCAGAGGTAGTTGCCAAACTCGTCAAACTGGTTGAAGATGACCACATCTTCACCAGAGCGGCGCAGCTCCCAGCATTTGTCGAAAATCTCCTTGACGTTGCTTTCGGAACCAGGCGTCTTAATTGTCTCGCCGGCTACCTGCGCCAGCCAGTCGAATCGCTCCTGGCTCATGCCTTCGGGCAGAATGGCAATGGATTCGCAAGCCAGCAGGTTGGAATCATACGCGCCGCCGCGGCAGTAGTTGCCTGTGGAGGGCCACACTGCTTTCTGAGTGGTAGGGTCGAACTGCCCGGTGACCAGGCGGGGAACCAGGCAGCCAAAAGCCGCGCCCACTTTGTGCGCGCCCGTGGGGAACCATTTGCCCACTAAGACAATAATGCGGGCGGGCACGCCCGTTAGCTGCGGCGGCAGTTCCAGGAAGTTGACGCCGCCAAAGCCGCCGCCGTAGGGGGTGGGTTCGTTGTGCCAGGTGATGCGGTACAGGTTGAGCGGGTTCAAATCCCAGAGACCCACGTCTGATAGTTGGGCTTTGATGCCGGCAGGAATCAGAGCCGGGTTCTTCATTTGCTTGAAGGTGGGAATGCGAATCTGCCGCTCCCGCGCGCGACTGACCGCGCGCCCCAGGGCCGTTTCGTGAATAGTCAGGTCTATCATGGCGTTCTACTCCGTTTGCATAAGCAAGACGACAATTTTTTCGCCAAAAACATTATTGTTTTTGGTGTGAAGGTTGGTTACAATCCTGGCAGTAACGCACTTCCCAGACTGGAACAGTCTCCAAGACTGCTCCAATCTCTTTGGAATTAATCTTAACTGCGTCAGTCATAGATTTGTCAAAGCATACAATGTGATCAAGCACATACCATCTTGAGGCTTTTTCTATCAGGAATCGCCTCAAAGGGGAATGGAATGCGCCCTTACGAGGAATCTCATCCCTGGCTTACCTTCCAACTGAATTTGCAGGAAGCCAGCTATCGCTTTTGGTTGCTTTTAGGCGAAGCGCAGTCAAAGTGTAACCATGTAGCCGGCGTGCCGCTGCTGCCGGCAGTAGCCGCACACCTGCACCAGGTGTTTCTGGCAAAAGGCGCTCTGGCTACCACCGCCATTGAAGGGAATACCTTGTCAGAAGAGGAAGCCTTCAAGCGTGTTCGCGGCGAACTGCCTTTGCCCCCTTCCCGCGCCTATCTGGGCCAGGAAATAGACAACGTGGTAAAAGCCTGCAATCTCATTGCCCAACGGTTGTTTCAAGGTAAAAACCCAAACCTGACGGTTGCCGAAGTGATGGAATACAACCGGCTGGTTTTGGAGAAACTGCCCCAGGCTGAGGACGTCAACCCCGGCGAGATCCGGCAGCATTCCGTCGGCGTCGGCGGGTATCGGGGCGCGCCAGCGGTAGATTGCGCATATCTGTTAGGGCGCTTGTGCGACTGGCTCAATCAGGATTTTAACCCGCCAACGGCATATTACCGCATCGCCTTTGGCGTCCTCAAGGCTATTATAGCCCACCTCTACCTGGCCTGGATTCACCCTTTCGCGGATGGCAACGGTCGCACAGCCCGTTTGCTGGAGATGAAGATACTGCTGTCAGTAGGTGTGCCTTTCACAGCTGCTCATTTGTTGAGCAATCATTACAACCAGACGCGCAGCGAGTATTATCGCCAACTTGATCTGGCCCACCGCTCAGGTGGGCAGGCGCTGCCTTTCATTGAATACGCCCTGCAAGGTTTTGTAGATGGCCTGACGGCGCAAATTCAAGTTATAAAAGAGCAGCAGATCCACGTCCACTGGATTAACTACATCTATGATCGCTTTCGTAACCAGGACAAGAAAACAGACGTTCGCCGTCGTCGCCTGGCGCTTGATCTGGCCAGACAATCGGAGCCTGTGCCTGTGGCACAAATTCGGTACATCACGCCGCGTATGGCAGAGGCTTATGCCAATCGCGGCGATAGGACAGTAGAGCGTGATATTTCTTTTCTGGAGGAAATGCAACTGGTTATCCGCACAGCCAAAGGCGTTCGCGCCAATCAGGCGCTAATGTTAGCCTTCCTGTCGCCAGCTTTGCCTGAGACGCTTTAGCTGCACGCAGTCAAGATCTCAATTGAGATACAACTTGCTGCACGTCTGCCATGTCAGGGGCGATGTGGTGGGGTTGGTTGCCGGCATTCGTCACGCTCACCATCGCATTTTGCACATCTTTCAACCCGCTGCCCGTTATCAACAGAACAAATGTTTCATCCACAGAAATCAGCCCCTTATCCACAGCTTTAACCAGGCCTGCATAAGCGGCAGCGCCCGCCGGCTCGGCAAAGACGCCGCTGCCGCGCGCCAGGGTGGGAATGGCTGCCAGGATTTCGGCATCGCTGACGGCGACGAAAGCGCCGCCTGTTTCCTGGACGGCAGCCATTGCCTTCAGGCGGTCGCGCGGCAGCCCGGCGCTGATGCTGTCAGCCACCGTGTGGGCGGCAATGGGCGGCTTGGTCAGCACGTTTTCCCCTTTTTCCCACGCTTCTGCCAGGTAGTTGCTGCCGGCAGCCTGCACGCCTATCAGGCGGGGCATCCGGTCAATCCAACCCAGCGCCAACAAATCCTTTAACCCTTTGTGCAGCCCGCCAATGATGCAGCCGTCGCCGACGCTGACGAAAATGGCGGCGGGCGCCTGCCAGCCCAACTGCTCGCAGATCTCGTAGCTGGCAGTCTTTTTGCCTTCGCTCATGTACGGGTTGTAAGCCGTGTTGCGGTTGTACCAGCCGTAATGGGCGGCGGCTTGCAGGCACAGGTCGAAGGCGTCGTCGTAGGTTCCCTCGACCAGCAGCACGGTTGCGCCAAAAACCAGGAGTTGGGCAATTTTGGCCTGGGGGGCGGATGCCGGCACAAAAATCACATTTTGCAGCCCCACGCTGGCGCACAAACCGCTCAAAGCCGCCGCTGCATTGCCCGTGCTGGCGGTGGTGACTATCGTCGCCCCCTTCTCCTGCGCCTTGACCACCGCCAGGGCGCTGGCGCGATCCTTGAAGGAAGCCGTTGGCTGGCGACCATCGTCCTTAACCCATACCCGCCGCAGCCCCAGTTCCGCCGCCAGCCGCGGCGCGGCATAGAGCGGCGTGCCGCCCACCGCCAGCGGCGGCACGGCGGCATCGGGCGACACAGGCAGCAGTGGTTTATAGCGCCAGATGGTGGGGTCGCCATTGTGGCGCAGTTGCTGGCGGCTGATGCGCCGACCGACCGCGTCGTAATCGTAGACCACGTCCACAATGCCGTCGCTGCCATGCAGCGGGCAGACGTAATCAATCTCGTCAGGCGCGTAAGTGCGCCCGCAAATCAGGCATTTCAGGTGCAGAACGTGGTTCATAGGGTGATGTGGGTTCCGGTTTCGCCGCGCAGCGCCCGCCCAATGTTCTCCGGCGTGGTGATGATGGCCCGCTGCCCGCCGTGCTCCAGGAAGTCAATGACGGATTGGATTTTGGGAGCCATGCTGCCTTTGGCAAAATGGACGCCTTCAGCCAGGTATTGTCTGGCTTCAGCCAGGGTCATGTGGTCCAGGGCGCGCTCGTTGGGCTGGCGGAAGTTGAGCATTACCTTTTCCACGGCGGTGCTGATGATGAACAGTTCGGCGCCGATGACGTTTGCCAGCAGCGCCGACGCGCGATCTTTGTCAATAACCGCCGCCACGCCGTGCAGATGGCCCGCTGCGTCGGCTACTACAGGAATGCCGCCGCCGCCAACGGTGATGACGATGATGCCGGCATCCAACAAAGCTTGCACTGCTTGCTGCTCCACAATGCGCATGGGCAGCGGCGACGCTACCACCCGCCGCCAGCCGCGCCCGGCGTCCTCGCTCACGTCCCAGCCGTCCTGCTGCTGCCGCCGCCGCGCCGTGGCTTCATCCATGAAGGAGCCAATAGGCTTGGTGGGATGCTGGAAGGCAGGGTCGCTGCGGCTGACTTCCACCTGGGTCACCACCGTCGCCACCTGTTTGTCTATGCCCATCTGGTGAAAATAGTTGTACAGGTTTTGCTGCAAGGCGTAACCGATGGCCCCTTGCGAATCCGCGCCGCACACGTCCAGGGGCACTTCGTGGAGTTCGTGCGCAGCCAGTTCGGAACGGCGCAAGATGAATCCGACCTGGGGCCCGTTGCCATGTGCCACGGCCACATTCCAGCCGTCGCGGATCATGCCGGCAATATGCCCGCACGTCTCGCGCGCCGCCTCATATTGATCGGGGACAGTCTGGTGATTCTTATCCTTAATCAACGAATTGCCGCCAATAGCAATGACGGCCAGCTTTTTGCTCATAATAAAATACTCCTCCGTGATTAGTAGGGTGATTTTCCAAAATCGGGCTACAACCAACATAACCCAACTGGCTGAGAGTCCACCATTTACATCGTGAGAGCCATGACGGCTTTTTGGGCGTGCAGGCGGTTTTCGGCTTCGTCAAAGACAACGGAGTGGGGGCCGTCTAACACGGCGCTGGTGACTTCGATGTCGCGGTCTGCCGGCAGTGGGTGCATGTAAATCACATCCTCTTTGCCCAGCGCCATCTTTGCCTCATCGGCAATCCAGTGCTGGTACTTGTCCTGGATGCGTTTGCCTTCGGCGGCGTCCTGCGTCGTCAGCAGCGGGCCCCAAGACTTGGCGTAAATGATGTCTGCGCCCTGGCAGGCAGCTTCCATGTCATCCACCACTTCAAAGCCTGTCTTATACTTGCGCGCCTGTTCCCGCGCCTGATCCATGATCTCTGGCATCAGTTGGAACTCCGGCGGATGGGCCAGTACTACGTCCAGGCCAAAGCGCGGCATCTGCAAGATGAGCGACTGCGGTACAGAAATAGGTTTAAGATAGGAAGAGGCATACGCCCAGGAGACGACCATCTTCTTGCCGCGCAGGTCGCGCCCCTTCTTTTCTATGATGGTCATCAGGTCTGCCAGACATTGGTGCGGATGGTAAATTTCGCACTGCATGTTTAGCACGGGCACGCGCGAGGCTTCGGCCACCAGATTCAGGTAGCGGTTGCCCACGCCCCAGGTGACGTGGCGGATGGCAATGCCATCAAAGTATCTGCCAAAGATGTCGCCAATTTCCCGCTCGGTGTCGCCGTGGGAAATCTGGGTAGTGCGGCTTTCGATAAAGGCGGCATGACCGCCTAACTGCGCCATGCCTGCCTCAAAAGAGCCACGCGTGCGCGTGCTGGAGAAGAAGAACATCATTGCCAGCACTTTATCGCGCAGATAGGCGTGGGGTTCGCCCAAGGCGCGCTTGCGCTTCAGGTCCCAAGCCACGTCCAAAACGGTTTCTACTTCCTCTTTAGAAAAATCCAGGTCGCCAATAAAATCGCGACCACGCATTCCTGTTTGCATAGTACTATCTCCTGCTGTGGTTTTCGGTTTGTTGCCGGCAAGATAATCATTGCAGTTACGCGATGAACTCATGGACATTGTGCCAGATCCTTACTGTGCCAAGTCACAACCGCCCATCACGACTGAAGATAGGGAACCAGAGCCAGATGTAATAGATGGAACGGAAATCGCCCACCTGCCCGTGCGCAACTTGCTGCCTTAGGGTTTCCGTAAGATTGGTTCAATCTTGGAGATTGAACCAATCTTAAAACTCTGGCGACGTAGCGAAAAAGGTTGGCGCTTTTACTCCATTGCCCCTAATACCAACGCAATCAAAGCCATGCGCATGACGACGCCGTTGAACGCTTCTTGCCAGTAGCGAGACCAGCGGGTGATGTCCACGTCCGCGGGGATTTCGTCCATGCGCGGCAGGGAGTGCAGCAAGATGGCGTCTGATTTGGCTTTGGTTTGCAGCAGTTCGCGCGTGATCTTGTAGTTGGCGGGCGTCATGCCCACGTCGCCGCTGCGCTCATCGCGCGATTTGGTGTAGTCGGGCTGTACTACTGGCTCCACCAGGATCACGTCGGCATCGGCAATTGCCTGTTCCACGTGATCGGCTTCGCGGAAGTCCAGGCTGTATTGGCTGATTTCCGCCTTAAATTCGTCGCTTAAGGACATATCTGGCGGGGAGACAAAGGTGATGGGGCAGTCAAACTGGGTCAAGCCATACGCCAGGGAGTGCATGGTGCGCATGCGCATGTCGCCCACCGCCAGCCACTTGAGACCATCCAGCCGCCCTTTTTCGCGCCAGACGGTGTAGAAGTCGGTCAAAATCTGGGTGGGATGCTCGCCCCAGCCGTCGCCGCCGTTGATAATGGGGACGGAAGCCCATTTGGCGGCTTCGTGCGGCGCGCCCTGTTGGAAGTGGCGCATGACGATGACGTCGCCATAAAACTCCAACATTTTCACAGTATCTTTGATAGATTCCTGGTAAAAGTCGCCCGCGCGGGTCATCTTGGCGTCGGCGAAACCGGTCACCTGTCCGCCCAGGCGGATCATGGCGGCTTCGTGCGCCAGGCGGGTGCGGGTGGAGGGCTGGTAGAAGGCGGTTACCAGCGTTTTGTGACGCAGCAGGTCGCTGTTGCGCCGATCGCGGGCGAGTGGTTCCAATTTTTCAGCGATTTCAAATACACGAAAAAACTCATTGCGTTCAAAATCTTTGAGCGACAAGATGTCGCGTCCAGCAAAACTTCTCATGATTTACTCCTGAAGATAGTGGTGAGTGGCGAGTGGTCAGTGACCAGTGGTCAGAAAGTGAGTCTTGTGTCTTTATCTCGGCGGCAGCCTACACCTGCCGCCGGATGAGGCGCAGGCGCAGCAGGTCGTCGCGGAAATAGGAATGGGCTTTCAGAATGGGCTGGTTGTCTTCGTTGTAGCCTGTTTCGGCAAAGGAAATTAAGGGGGTGTCCACAGGCAAATGTAGGGGGCCGGCAATCTCTGGCGCGGCCAGGATGGGCACGATGTCGGACATGTAGTAGGCAAGGCGCTGCCGGCAATATTCGCCCAAAAACAGATACACAGGCAGGCAAAAGTCGTCGTCCTGAAAAGGCGTCTGGATCAGGTGGGCGGGAATCTGGTTTTCGGTCAGGATAACGGGCTGGTCATCTTCCAGAAAAAGCTTGCGCACCACCACCATTTCCACAACGCCAGCCAACTCCAGGTCGGCGGCGACATCGGCAGCAGCGGGTTGGCGCTGCACCGATAGAATTTGCGTGGAAGGCGTGTAACCGTGCGCCTCCAAAACGGCGGCGTAAGACCACATCTCTTCCAGGCGGGTTTTAATTTGCAGCCCTGGCTTGTTGACAAACGTGCCCGCGCCTTGCTTGCGAAAGATGACGCCTTCGCTCTCCAGCCGCCCCAAAGCGTCGCGCACCGTGGTGCGGCTGACGCCCAACGCTTCCGCCAGTTCCGTCTCCGAGGGGATGCGCCCGGCGGCAAATTCCTCGTTGACAATTTGCTGTTTGAGGTGAGATTTAACCTGTTCCGAGAGAGAAGGCGCGCGTTTGAGCATGACAAACCAACGAACTAAAAGCGACACAACCAGTCATATGGTATGGTTGTATGACAAATTTTAGCGCAATTGAAAACGCTGTCAAGAGAAATTTTTCTGTCCTACCGTCCAGTTGTAAAGGTTGTTTGAACGGGGTAATCTTAGGGGTGTGATAATTATCTAAATCGGATTGGCTCTTTCAGGAAGGTGTATTGTTCTATGCC
>JAGVTM010000273.1 GCA_019136785.1 Chloroflexota bacterium
AGAATCAAAATGGAAATAATAAAACGCTGCCCAGGCGTCAGGCGGCTGAAAAACCCGCCCGAACCGCCCCGTGCCGGCATTTCCTCCATCTCCTCATACATTTCACTGGCTAGCGCCGTGCGCTCCCGCAGCCGGTCAAACTCATCATCCGCCGTGCTGTCGCCGCTGCTGGCTTCTTCCAACCACTCAGGCATTTCCTTATCGCTGGCTGGCTCGCTTTGGGGGTTCAGTTCATCTGCCATGCTAGACATCTCCACAATGTCAGCAGTTCAACTTCTCCGCAGAAGGTGAACCGCTAAGAGAAATTAATCGTAACGAATAACTTCCTGCCCCGTTGCCTGAGCCTGTCGAAGGCAACACAGGCTTCGGCAAGGGCTTCGGCAGGCTCAGCCTACGAGAGGGCTGGTTACCGTAACGAAAGGCTACTCGTAATCCCCCAAAATGTCAACCTTACTACAGGTCTGTTTCCAGCGGGCGCAGACTGACGTCGCCGGCGGCAATCGTATGCACCCCCCCGGCTTCGTCGCGCAGCAGCAGCCTGCCCCAGCCATCCGTTCCCACCAAAACCCCCGTCGCCGTCGTTTTCCCCTCCTCCTGAACCTGCACCCGTTGGTTCCTCCAGATGAGGCGCGATTCCCACGCCGCCTGCGGCGAACGCCCCGCGGCAGCCGCTTCGTAATAGGTTTCCAACCGCTGCAGCAGTTCAGCTAACAGATGTAGCCGGCTGGCGGGCTGGCCCGTTTCCGCCAGAATACTGGTAGGCGGTAGGGGAAAGGCGGGTAGGGCGGCTGCCGGCACATTCACATTCACCCCCACCCCCAACACCGCCTGCGCCAGCCGCCCTGCCTGCCACCCTCCTTCCAACAAAATGCCGCCCAACTTGCGCCACCTACCGTCTGCGGCGGCAACCACCAGATCGTTCGGCCACTTGAGTTGAGTCGGCAACCGTGTCGCCGCCGCAATGGCTTCCACAGCCGCCAGCCCGGCCATCATCGTCAACCAGTTTGCCCGCTCCGCCGGCCAATCCGGTCGCAGCAGAACGGAAAACAACAGGCAGGTATTCGCCGGCGCTTCCCAACGCCGCTCCCGCCGTCCCCGACCCTGCGTCTGAAAATCCGCTACTGCCAGCGTCCCTTGCGCCAACGCCCGCCGCTGGCTCTCCTGTTGCAGCCACAAATTCGTCGAATCAATTTCCGCGAAACAATAAACCTCCCGCCCCAACCAGCGCGTCCGTAGCGCCTGCCCAATCCCTTCTGGCGACAACATCTCATCCATAAAACCCTGCCCCAATCAGCAAAGAAGTGAACCGTGGCCAGTGATCAGTGGAGCCACGCCTTCGAAAATAGGACGCTGATTCTCGCAGAAATTAGACGCTGATTGGCGCGGATGAAAACCATGTAAACCTCAATCTGCGTCATGATTCAGCTATACTCACCACAAGCCTGCGAAATCCTGAGTAGTCGTTCACTCCCCCGTAGGTTGAGCCTGTTGAAACTGGTTCCCTTCGGCAGGCTCAGGGAGCGGGGGTGAATGGTTACAATCCTGATTATAACCTGCCGTAAGCCTACCGTGCCAGGGAAGGTGTAATGGTGTAATGGTCGGCGAGGGCACGCAGCGCCCCTCGCTCGCTCCGAAAAACCCCTCCCCCCTGAGGGACTGCCCCTTTAAGCGGAAGCGGGTCGGGTTATGGGAGTCATACCTCATACCTCATCCCTCACTGCCCGGCAAACTGCGCAAAGGCAGTTTCCGCCGCGTCCAGGGTGGCGGCAATTTCGGTTGGGCCGTGGGCGGTGGAGATAAAGCCGGCTTCAAATTGGGAGGGGGCCAGGTAAACGCCTTGCGCCAGCATGGTCTGGAAATAGGTTTTGAACCGCTCCGTATCTGCCCGCCGCGCCGTTTGCCAGTTAATGACGGGTTGATCGGCAAAGAACAGGCCAAACATCGTGCCTATACGGTTGATTTGGGTGGGAATGCCGGCACGCTCCGCCCTCTCCGCCAGCCCCGCCGCCAACGCCGCCCCCGTCCCCTCTAACTGTTCCCACACCCCCGGCTGCCGCAAAATTTGCAGCGTCGCCAGCCCCGCCGCCATCGCCAGCGGGTTACCCGATAACGTGCCCGCCTGGTACATTGGCCCCAGCGGCGCCACCAGTTCCATAATCTCCCGCCGCCCGCCATACGCCCCCACCGGCAGCCCCCCACCAATCACTTTCCCCAAAGCCGTCAGGTCAGGCTGGATGCCATACAATGTCTGCGCCCCCCCGGGATGCACGCGAAAACCGGTCATCACTTCATCAAAAATCAGCAGCGCCCCCGCCTGCGTCGCCAACTCCCGCAGCCCACTCAAAAAACCAGGCAGCGGCGGCACAAGGCCCATATTACCGCTCACCGGTTCCACAATAATCGCCGCAATCTGGCCCCGAAACTGCTCACATAGTTGAGCCACTGCCGGCAGATCATTATAGGGCGCTACCAGCGTGTCCGCCGTCGTCGCCGGCGGCACGCCTGGGCTGTCCGGCAAACCTAAAGTCGCCACTCCCGAACCTGCCTGTACCAGCAGCAAATCCGCGTGACCGTGATAATTCCCTTCAAACTTCACAATCTTGGCCCGCCCGGTAAAAGCCCGCGCCAGCCGCAGGGCGCTCATAGTCGCTTCCGTGCCCGAATTGACGAACCGCACCATTTCCACATGCGGCATCATCGCCGTTACCAGCCGCGCCAGGTCAATTTCCAGCGGATTCGGCGCGCCGTAACTGGTCCCTCGCTCCACGGCAGCGTGCAGCGCCGCCGTCACCTGCGGGTGGGCATGCCCGGCAATCAACGGGCCCCAAGACAATACGTAATCTATGTACCGGTTGCCATCCACATCATACAAATACGCCCCCGCCCCCCGTTCAATGAACAGCGGCTGCCCCCCCACCGCCCGAAAAGCGCGCACCGGCGAATTAACCCCGCCCGGCATCAGCCTTTGCGCTTCAGCAAACAAAGCGATAGATTTTTCCATAGAAAGCATAAAGAATTCCTATCCCCTCGCCCTCTCCGAAAGCCCCCTTCCCCCTTTAGGGAGAAGGGGGTTGGGGGATGGGGGTCTTCACCCCCCTTTCCCTCCCGGCAGCCAGGGCGCAGCCTTTCGCTGCACCAGATCAACCAGCGCGCCAATGAACAACGGATCGGTGTTTAAGGCAGGCGGGCGCTCCAGGCGCATCCCCTGAGACCGAGCCACTTCTTGCGCCTGAACGTCAATGTCGTACAAAATCTCCACATGGTCAGCCACAAAACCCACCGGCACGCTGATCACATTCTTAATCCCCTGCGCCGCCAACACCGGCAAATACTCCGGCAACTGTGGTCCCAGCCACGGCTCCGCGCTGCGCCCCGCCGATTGGTAACTCCACGACCACCGCTGCCGCGGCAGCCCCGCCCGTTCAGCCACCAGGCGCGCCGTCTCCCGCAGTTGG
>JAGVTM010000265.1 GCA_019136785.1 Chloroflexota bacterium
TTGCCGGCATTGATACTGTTAACCGACACAGGCTGACCGTCAACCGTGGCGCAGTTGGCGTCATTGATGTAGAAAGCAAACACGTCATTGAACTCTGTGTTCGCATACTCATTGTACTCCTCTGAGGCAAAAACATAGCGGAAGGTAATGTGAGCCGCATCGGGCACGAAATCGAAAACGATGCTGGCTGCATCATATGTTGGATGTCCCGCCAGCAGCGACAAGTCAGGATCGCCGGCGACATGGTTCTGATTGCTGGTCGTCTCCGATTGGTTCGGGCCAACAACGTGGTGCGCCAGTCCGGTGCTAAGCACAATACCTTCAGCAAAACCCACGCTGCCTGAATGATTGGCAAATCTACCCGCCGCTTCCGCCGCCCCCTCATAGCTGACATGGGTAATGGAAACGCCATCGCCTGCCAGCAGTTGCGCCAGGTCCAGCGCAGTTATTCCTTCCGTCAAATCGGCAACGAGCCAGGAGACGGTTATGTCTGTTTTAATAGCCGGGGGCAAAGGGCGCTCTGCCTGCGCCGCTTGCCCACTGCCCAGCAGCAGCCATAGAACCACGACCAGAATGCCTGGCAACTTATGCCAACGTCGTCCGCTGTGATTCAAGTCTTTCAATTTGGGGTTTCCTTGACGAGCGCCAACCTGACCTGGCTGTAAACCTCAACAGGCGCTCCATGGGGGAGCGCCTGTTGAGGAAGAAGGAAGTAGGAGAACACTACCTGGTTTGTCTGTTGGTTAGATGGCCCTGAGCGGCCCATGTACCCAGACTATAACAGAAGTTCCGGTTTTTGTCAATACATTATTCATGTTTTGTCAATTATTTGTCAGACTGTCACTATCTGAATCTATCCATCAGAAATGCCCTGGCTTGATCCAGCATGGGCAACTCGTCTACCAGTTCCAGCGAGAATTGGGGGGATGCCGGCAGCAGCCCTACCATCTCATAAAGCAGCGGGTCGGACACCAGAATTGTTTCGGGCCGGTAACCCAGATTGAGCAGCATCTGCGCCATTAAATTGGGCATATCGGCAAGCATATCGGCAAATGTTGTTTCTACCGACAGCATTTCGTTGCCCAAGACCATCCCACTATGGCTGTCCACAGCCAACAGCATATACGCGAATCGAGGGCGGTCATCAGGATGCTCCTGCACAACTGCCGGCAGCCAGAAGAACTCCATCTCTACGGTTGACCGGCGGGGTGGCAGTTTACCTACCTTACTTATCGTCTTTTCGTCTAACTTGATTGGCAGCGTTTCCAAATCGGGCGTCACAAATGGCCACCACTCGTCGCGCCATTGCCATTCCTCCCCCACCTGTTCTGGCACGCGCACCAGATACACTTCCTCCTCGCCCTCCCCTTCCAGCAAGTCAGGATTGGTGTAGAAACGCCGCGCAACTTCCATAACCTGGGGCAAGGCGTGAATCAGGTAACGCGCCTCGTCCGCCAGCAGCCGCCATGGCGTATAGCCAGCCCGTAAACTGCGAAATTGAGGCCAGGCGTTGCTGCCGCGATATTTCCGCCCCAGACTCTTGACGACCTGTAAGTCATACTTCTCCAATGTTTGGCGGTCCTCAAACGAAAGCTGCAGCTGCGGCGTATTCAGCAGAAAATCAGGTGTCAACTCCTCCCCCAAATCCTGCATTTCCCAAAAACGATCCAGAGCAGCAAAACCCGCATAAAAAGCAACTGCCAGGTGTTCCCCTAACACGCCCATGATACTGACAAACCCGACCTCCCCCGTGTCAGGGTCTTTGACGCCAAAGAGGTCCAGTTCGTCCATCCACTGCCAGGGCGCCAGTTGTTTCAGTTCATCCGCCAGATCATAAAGCTGCTGCCATTGGGTTGTCGAGGGGTATTGTGGTTTGTTCATAATCAACTCCTGAGGGTGTCATATACGAATCTGGCGCAGGCGTGTGGCTGCTTGCGCCAACGTGTGTTCAGACTTGCAGAAAGCAAAGCGCGCCAGATGCGCGCCTGCGGTAGGGTCGTGATAAAAGGCGCTGGGGGGAATAGCGGCGACGCCCGTTTGCGAGGTCAGATGCCGGCAAAACGTCACGTCATCCGCAAACCCTAAATGCCCAATTTGGGCCATGACAAAGTAAGTACCCTGTGGTGAGATGGGCTGCAACCCCACTTCTTGCAGCACGTCTACCAGATAATCCCGCTTTTGCTGGTAAAAAGCAGCCAGGGCCTCATAGTAACCAATGCCATCCGCCATTTCCAGGGCTGCCGCCGCCGCCTCTTGCAGCGGCGCCGCGCCACAAAAGGTCATGAACTGGTGTACGCGGAATATGCCGGCCAACAGATCCGCCGGGCCCACGGCCCAGCCCACTTTCCAACCTGTAACGCTGAAAGTTTTGCCCAGGCTGGAAACCGTCACAGTGCGGGCAAACATATCGGGCAGCGCGGCCACCGGCTGGTGCGCCAGCCCGTCAAACAAGATGTGCTCGTACACTTCATCCGACAATATCAAGGCGTCATGCTGCCGGCACAGTCCGGCAATCAATTCCAATTCTGCCGCCGTAAACACCTTGCCTGTGGGGTTGTGCGGCGTATTGAGCATCACCAGCCGCGTCCGCGACGAAAACAACGCCGCCAGCGCCTGCGGCTCTATCGCCCAATCTGGCTGCCGCAGCGTGTAGTAGCGCGGGACGCCGCCCGCTAACTGCACTGCCGGCACATAAGAGTCATAAGTCGGCTCAAACAAGATCACTTCGTCGCCCGGATTGATCAATCCCAGCACGGCGGCAAAGATCGCTTCCGTGGCCCCATGCGTCACCTGCACCTCCCGTTCCGGGTCCACTTCCAGGCCATATTGGCGGGCCATCTTGGCGGCAATCGCCTGCCGCAGCCGCAGCCGCCCGGCGGCTGGCGCATACTGGTTGATGTCCGCAGCCACCGCCGCCTGCGCCGCCTCCTTCAAAAACGAATGCGCGGCAAAATCTGGAAAACCCTGCCCCAGGTTAATGGCCTGATGCTGGTTAGCCAGACTGGTCATCTCCGTAAAGATAGTGGTGCCGAAATGGGCCACGCGGTGGGCCATGCGGGACATAATAAATCCTTTCTGCGGGCGCGCCGCCGCGCTGCCGCTGCCTGTCCATCCCCCCTGGCAGCCGGTATAATTAGTCAAATTATCCCTGAGTGTCAGGTAATGTCAATCGGAGGGTAACTATTCACCCCCGGTTCCCTTCGGCAGGCTCAACCTACGGGGGGAGTGAACGGTTACATCGGAGGACACATGCAGCTAACCATTTCATTAGGACAAATGGACGTGCGGTTAGGCGATCCGGCGCACAATCTGGCGACGATGGCGGCCATGACGGCGGCAGCCGCACAGCGAGGTTCAGACATTGTCGTCTTCCCCGAACTGTGGTCTACCGGCTACGATCTGGAAAATGCCAGCCGTCATGCCACACCATTGAACGAGGGCATCT
>JAGVTM010000171.1 GCA_019136785.1 Chloroflexota bacterium
CCGCGCCCGGAGCAGCCGTATTATGTAGAGCAGTTTCGCCGCAGCGTGCCTCGTTACATGGAGCGGCACCGCGAAAAGGCCGGCATGACCGGTTGGGCGCAGGTAAACGGGCTGCGCGGCGATACTTCCATTCTGGAGCGCACCAAGTACGACCTCTGGTACACCGAAAACTGGTCTGTCTGGCTGGACATCAAGATTCTGTTACGCACCTTCTGGAACCTGTTTAAGGGAACCTTGCGCCTGTTGACCCGCCCGCTGCGCCGCCGCCAGCCAGTGGTGCTCGCCGCTGAGCCAGAGTCCAACTTTGTCGCCAGCGACGACCTGCCGGCAGAAATGCAAGACAAACTGGGATGACGCCTGTCCGTGTGCTGCACCCGATCACGCGCCTGATCATTGGCGGGGCGCAGGAGAATACGATGTTGACCGCCGATTGGCTGAACCATGCGCCAGCCTATCGCGGGCAGTACGCCGTGGACGTCGTTTGCGGGCCCCAAACTGGCGCTGAAGGTTCCCTGATTGAAGAAACCCGCGCCCGCGGCGTGCCGTTGACCATCTTGCCTGAACTGGTGCGCCAGATCAGCCCGCCTCAGGACGTGCGCGCTTTTTTCAAGTTGCGGCGCATGATGCGGCAGGGCAGGTATGACATTGTGCACACCCATAGCTCTAAGGCGGGCGTGTTGGGGCGGCTGGCTGCCCGCAGCGCGCGCGTGCCCGTTGTGGTGCATACGGTGCATGGCTGGAGCTTCCATGACCAGATGACGCCCGCGCAGCGGCGGTTTTACGTGGCTCTGGAGAAGTTGGGCGCCTGGGCGGGGGACAGCCTGATTGTGGTGTCCCCACAGGACATAGACAAAGGGCTGGCCCAGGGAATTGGTCGCCGTCAGGATTACACGGTCATTCGCAGTGGGGTGGAACTGGATCGCTTTGGGCATCCGCAAACGCCGCCGCAGGTGATGCGGGCGCAGTTGGGAGTGCCGGCATCCGCCCCCGTCGTAGGCAGCGTCACCCGTTTGTCGCCGCAAAAAGCGCCGCTGGACCTGGTGCGCGCTTACGCCCAGATAGCCCGCCTGCGCCCCGATGCCTGGTTTGTCATTGTGGGGGATGGGCCGCTGCGGGGGGAGGTGGAGAGGGGGGTAAGGGATGCCGGCATTGCCCCCCAAACCCTCCTCACCGGCCTGCGCCGCGACGTGCCCGAACTGATGACTGTCTTTGACGTGTTTGTGCTGACCAGCCTCTGGGAGGGTCTGCCGCGCGTACTGCCGCAAGCCATGGCCACCGGTTTGCCCATTGTCTGCACCGCCGCCGACGGCTCCGCCGAAGCCGTGAGCGAAGGCGTCAACGGCTTCCTGACGCCGCGCGGCGACCCGGAAACGTTGGCTGCCAGAGTCGTAGACCTGCTAGACGACCCAACACTGCGCCGCCGCCTGGGCGCATCCGGTCGCGCCCGCGCCCCCGAATTTGGCGTGGATCGCATGGTGCAGCAGATTGACCAACATTACCAACACCTCCGCGCCCGCCGCTCCAACAGCCATTCGTGAGCCCTGCGCAAACCTGACATTTTGTGGGCAATTATGCTCCTGGCCACAAATGAATGTCTGCAAAGTGGGGTTGCACGCTGTTAAACAGTCGTCTATCGGCTGTCCACAGCGCTGCGCCCATACGCTGCGCCAGAGCCACATAATGAGCGTCGTAAGTTGCCGGCAGCGCCAGCGTTTGCGCCAGTTGCATGGCAAGTTCATGTAAAAGCCTGTCTCCGTAGAGACGAATCCCCAGCGACAGTAAGACTTCTTGGGCGGACTGGATAGCTGCGGCGCTCAAGTATCCGTGGCGATGGTATTGATGCAGTGCATTCGTCACTTCGTAGTAGAGCAGGGTGGGCGCAACAAGTAGTTGATGACCCCTTTCCCAGGTCGCCCACTGTTCTGTCAAGGCGTCATCAGGCGGCGGCAATACCAGTCGCACCAACAGGCTGGCGTCAAGGCAAATCAAGGAGTTGGGCATCCCGTTCCTCCCGCATCTGGCGAATAATCTCTTCCGGCGGTGGCAAAGGGCGATCGCCCAACTCAGTCGCAATGCGCGCCTGCACTTGCCGCAGTTTGTCTAGCGTTGATTGAGCCATCTGTGCTGCCCGCCATTGCTCGTACCGATCTATGGAGAGAATGACAACAACTGGACTGCCATCACGTTCAACAATGATCGTTTCTTGTTTTTCCACAGCGCGTCGCATCATCTCACCAAAATGTATACGCGCCTCTGTAGCAGTCACAACCTTTTCCATCTGAACTTCTCCTTTGGCACTTTAGGAACGATTGATTGACCGATTGATGTCTATTATACACCTTGAGGTATGAATGAGTAAATAGCTGCACCTTCAGGTGTGCGGGGATTCGTTGACAGGCAGGGTGGGGCTACCTACAATAGGTAGCAGAAATTTGTTATAGCGTAGTGGATAGGATCTGAGTGTGGAGGTAAACCATGGAAATGCTGACCGACTCTCAAACCTCGGCGCACGAGCAAATGGTGATTCGCATCATGCGTAGATTGCCGGCAGAACGAATCTTGCAGCTCGTTGACTTTGCACGGTTCCTCGAACTTGAGACGACCAGGAAACACGAAGACTGGCTGGATGAAGATGAGGGGGAGCCTCAAACGGAAGAAGAAATTCGGGCCAGTGAAGAAAAATGGGATGCACTATCGGCCCAGCCGGAGACGAAGCGCCTGATGCGAGATATGGCTCGTGAAGCTCTCGAAGACTATCGGGCTGGACGAACAACCGATATAATGATAACAGACGATGGACAACTCGCACCGTCATGAAATTCCGGGCCACGCCCAAGTTTTGGAACAGGACAAATTTAATGGCTGCTAACCCCACCTTATATTGCCCAATTCGTGGTCAATTGAAAATTAAAGTCAAGACAAAAGATGGTCTTAAGTTTTCCGAAGAAAAGCGGCGCATTGACTGTATTAGGCACCTGCTTGATAAAGGCTACCATCCATCACGATTTAAGATTGAGTCAACGCTTATTCGCTTCGGACATGGTGGACGCAACTCATTTCGCACCGATGTAGTAGTATTCGATATTGCTGCAAACATTGCTGATATGCTTTCTCTTGAGGATCAACGAGAACATATACTTATCATTGCTGAAATCAAACGAGACAACAAAGATGCAGCAAAAGCAAAAGAAACACAGGTCAAACCTGCTCTAGGATTTTTACCTAACTTGAGAGCCGTTGCTATCTATTGGGATGATATTGAGCAAAGAATTTTTTATAGAAAAGTTAAAGGCGTTCGACAACAAATAGTCGAGGCTCCAATTACTTATCTTCCCAGACATGGTGAAGGTATCACTATCACAAAACTCAGGTACAACGATTTAGAAACATCACCTGACCTCCTTGAAATCTTCAAGAAAATCGAAGATGAGATTCATCCCTTT
>JAGVTM010000470.1 GCA_019136785.1 Chloroflexota bacterium
GAACAGGGTTTCCTGGCGCGGGTGCGGAGTCTGTACCCGCCGGGTATGGCGGAGGGCATTATGGCGGGTCTCAGCCGTGCCTGGGGCAAGGCTGAGACCCCGCCGCACGCTGGAAGCCAGCGCTGCGGAGGGCGCGCTATTTGCGGCGGTGGGGGGTGCGCGGTTTGGAGGTCTTTTTGGCGCCGTTTTTCCCTGGTTGGGGCTGCGCCTGTTTGAAAGAACCTGTGGTGGGTTTAGACGCAGCAGGCGGGGAGGAGGCGACGGCTGGGCCGGGGTCCATGAGCGAAGCGGCTTCCGTTTTGCTCTTCCAGATGGCCCAGCCGACAGCCGCCAGCAGCGCGACCAGAGCCAATGCCAGGCCAACGCCAATCGGCTCACCGGGCAGGCGCACAGCGACGACGATGGGGGCGATGATCAGGGAGACCAGGTTGATGACCTTGATCAGGGGGTTCAGGGCGGGGCCAGAGGTGTCCTTAAGCGGGTCGCCAACGGTGTCGCCAACGACAGCAGCTTTATGCGGCTCGGAATTCTTGCCGCCCAGGTGACCTTCTTCGATATATTTCTTGGCATTGTCCCAGGCGCCGCCGGCGTTCGCCTGGAAGACAGCCATTAACTGCCCGGAGAGGATGATGCCGGCCAGGAAACCACCCAGGGCTTCCACGCCCAGACCAAAGCCGACCAACAGGGGAACAATCACGGCGATCAGGCCCAGGCTGACGAGTTCTTTTTGGGCGGCGGTGGTGGAGATGGAAACGGCGCGGGCGTAATCGGGCTGCACGCGGCCTTCCATCAAGCCGGGGATGCGGAACTGGCGGCGCACTTCGCCCACAATTTGGGCGGCAGCGCGGGCCACGGCGCGAATGGTGAGGGAGGAGAAGAGGAAGGGGAGCGCGCCGCCAATGAGCAAGCCAATGAAGACAGAGGGCGCGGCTACATTGATGCCGGTTAATCTGGCTATGCCTTGCGCCTCCTGTACTTTGCCCACGTCGGTTAAATAGGAGCCAAAAAGGGCCACGGCGGCAATGACGGCGGAGCCAATGGCGATACCTTTGGTGACGGCTTTGGTGGTGTTGCCGACAGCGTCCAGGTCATCCATGACCAGGCGGGCTTTCTTTTCCAGGCCAGCCATCTCGCCAATGCCATTGGCGTTGTCGGAGATAGGGCCGAAGCTATCCATGGAGATGGTGTTGCCTGTCAGGGTCAACATGCCAATGCCGGTGAGGGAGACGCCGTAAAGAATGGCGGTGAACTGGGTAACCAGGGGTTCGCCAGCGTAGATCAATACGGATGAGAAAATGGAGAGGGCGATGACGACGACGGCCCAAACGCTGGATTCCATGCCCAAAGCCAGCCCAGAGAGGATGGTGGTGGCGGAACCGCTTTGGGAGGTGCGGCTGACTTCCTGGACAGGTTTATAATGGGTGGACGTGAAGTATTCGGTCAATTTGTCCAGGGCGACGGCGAGGACGATGCCGGCAACTGTCGCCAAAAATGGTCGCCAATCGGGCGCGCCCGTGGCGGGATCAATCATATAGAAGACGGTGGTGATGGCAAAGCCAATCACGCCCACGATGGCTGCCAGGTAGAAGCCCCGATTCATAGCCGCCATGGCGTCGCGTTTGTTTTCATTGGTGCGCACAACGGTGTTGCCAATGAGGGAAGCCAGCACGCCAATGGCGCGCAAAATCAGGGGGAAGATGACGAAACGCAGGTCATATTGACCATCGCCGAGACCGCCGCGGGAGACATCGCCCAGCACCAGCCCCAAAATTAAGGCGGAGACAATGGTGACTTCAAAGCTCTCGAAGACGTCGGCAGCCATGCCGGCACAGTCGCCCACGTTGTCGCCCACCAGGTCAGCAATGACGGCGGCGTTGCGGGGGTCATCTTCGGGAATGCCGGCTTCGACCTTGCCCACCAGGTCCGCGCCGACGTCAGCCGCTTTGGTGTAGATGCCGCCGCCCACGCGCATGAACAGAGCAATCAAGGAGCCGCCAAAGCCAAAGCCCAGCAAGGCGTCTGGAGCGGCGATGCCGTAGACCATGAAAATTATGGTGCCACCCAACAGCCCCAGGCCGACAGTCAACATGCCGGTGACGGTGCCTGACTGGTAGGCAGTGCGCATGGCGGGGTTGTAGCCGGTGCGGGAAGCGGCGGCGACGCGCACGTTGCCTTCGACGGCGACGTTCATGCCCACGTAGCCAACGGTATAGGAAAAGATAGAACCCATGAGGAAGGCGACGGCGCGCCCAACGGCTACCCAGATAACGGCGGTCTGTTCGCTGCCAAAGCGTTCGAGGGCTTCCTGAGTGGGGGGGATGATGAGCACGCTGAGCGCCAGCAGCACGGTGAGGACGACGATCAGGATCAAGATGGTGCGAAACTGCCGGCTGAGGTAGGCGTTGGCGCCATCTTTGATGAAATTCCAGACTTCTTGCATTTTGGCTGTGCCTTTGTCCTGTCGCAGGATACGTTGGCGCAGCCAAAAGGCATAAGCTATGCCCAGCAATGAAATGACGAGTACCGCCCATACTGCAGCGGTCTCAAAACCGGTTAAACCTTGCATAAGACCTCCAGACTTTCAATTTGTTTTCGTAACTATTCACCGCAAAGACGCAAAGCACGCAAAGATAAAGAGATGAACTCTGCGGTCGCCGCCGCCTTTGCGGTGAATCCCCAGAGGGAGTGTCTAGTTACTTATTTTCTTCTGGGCAGCGCCGCGTTAAATCCTGGTGATGCTGATCCCGCGGCGAGGCGTTGACGTTTGCTTTTTCGGGTCATTGATGGCGCATATGCGCGTCAAGTTACCCATTGCCGCTGTTTTTAGCGTCACCGTGGTTATAGGTGGCGTTACCTTTTTGTTCAGGAGATGGATCCCAATGGCCGGCAAATCCGCCCGATAGTCACAGAGGCGTGCGGAGGTGGCTATCTCTACACGTCAGGGGAAACCTTTTGTGGTCAAGGCGCGAGCACGTCGGTCAATTGTGAAGCATCTTGCATGGCTGTGAATAAGCCAGACTGTTAATGATAACGCATAAGGTCAATTCTGGCGCGAAATTGGGGTATTGATTTTGAGCTATGATAACCGTCACGGGAAATTGGTGACATCTATCCTTTCGTGGGGCGATATTGAGATGATAGTCTGTGCTTGTATGGGGTTAAAAATTAGGGCACTTTTTGCTCTGCGCTTGACTAGAGAGGGGGGGCATCCCCGCCTGCGGCGGGGATGCCCTTTTCTTAAGGGGGTATTTTTGACGCTGGCGCGCCAAAAATACCCCCGAGACTGGGACGGGCAGGGTGGGCAACCCGGTTTATGAAAGGCGGGGTTGTGGCGGGCCCTGGAGAATGTGGCTTAAAGACCTGTACGGGATTAAAAATTTGGGGCGATTTTGCTCTGCACTTAACCGGAGGGGGGGCATCCCCGCCTGCGGCGGGGATGCCC
>JAGVTM010000340.1 GCA_019136785.1 Chloroflexota bacterium
GGCTAGAAAACTGCGTGAAGTGGAGCAGCTCAAGTCTCAATTCCTGGCGAACATGAGCCATGAACTGCGCACTCCCTTAAACTCAATCATTGGCTTCTCTGACGTAATCCTGGAAGGCTTAGATGGGCCCATGACGCCGCGCATGGAAGAGGACGTGCGCATCATCCGCAACAGCGGCCGGCATTTACGCGAGTTGATCGGCGAAATCCTGGATATGTCTAAGATCGAAGCGGGTATGATGCAGCTTCGGTATGAAATCATTGACTTACAGGCGCTCATTGACGAAGTGATAGCCACCTCCGCGCCGCTGGCGGCAGCCCGCAAGTTAGATCTGCGCCTGGAAATGCCCGCGCCAATCCCCCCTATTCAGGCGGACCCGACTCGCTTACGCCAGATTTTGTTGAACCTGGTGGGCAATGCCATCAAGTTCACCAATGAAGGCTGGATTTGCGTGCGAGTGGAAAACAAGCCCGATTGTGTGCAGTTCAGCGTCGTGGATACGGGCATTGGCATTGAAGAAGACAAAATTCCCATTGTTTTTGAGGAATTTCGCCAGGTAGACGGCAGCCTGACCCGCAAAACGGGCGGCACAGGGCTGGGCGTGCCCATCAGCCGCCGCCTGGTGGAACTGCATGGGGGCCAGATTGGCGTCAAAAGCGTCCCCAACGAGGGCAGTACCTTCTGGTTCACTATCCCCCGCTAAATTGTGGTTGGGAAATCGGGCGGTTTGCGGTAAAGTTGTAGGGAAGAGCGCGGCAACGCACTTTTCCAGGTCGTCCATCAAAATACTTTTATCTGGTCAAATAGCTCGCAACAGCCACAATCAGGCTGGTTCATCTCTGGAAAACAGTTATGGTCGTCCCACTCAAGCAAGAGGCTATGTCCGCCACGTCTCCCAAGCGCGTCTTGTGCATTGAAGACAATCCCACCAATTTACTGCTCATCTCCCGCATTGTGGAAGCAGAAAATATGGAGCTATTGGTCGCCGACGATGGTCTGGCGGCTCAGGCACTGCTGGCGCGAGAAACGCCCGACATTATTCTGATGGATATTAACATCCCTGGCATCAGCGGCTTAGACCTGACCCGCCTGATCCGCGAGAACGAGACGACCGCCCACATCCCCATTATCGCCACGACGGCTAATGTTTTGGTAGGCGACCGCGAGCGGTGCCTTTCAGCGGGCTGTAATGATTACTTACCCAAGCCGCTCGACATTCGCAAAGTGCGCGCCCTGCTGCGACAGTATGGCAGCAGTTGAGGCAGGCAAAGTCACTGAATGCCTGTTTGCCAGGCTCGTTTAGTCACCCTCGTCAGCGACAGGCTCTCCTACTAGCACGGTTGGCTCTCCCATGACGTGCGTCAAGAAAATATGAAGGTGGCGGCTGCCCTGCAAGCGCAGCTGCTGTCGCAGTTGATCCGGGTCTAGCGGCGAGCCGCGCTTCTTGATTGTCACCTGCCCCACATCCTGTTGGCGCAAATAGTGGCGCAATCGCTTTAGCTGGAACGGGAATACGGCTGCCAGGCGAAAGCCACGCGCAAAAGGGGTGGGTTGGTAATGGGAGACAGTCAAATAGGCAATGTCTGGATCGATCAGGCTGGCGTCTAGCTGCCGCGCCAGGGTCGTCACGAGATGTGCCCGAATGACAGCCCCGTCTGGTTCGTACAGATACGCCTGAGGCGGGGACAGCGGCGCGGATTCGGGTTCGTCCAGACTGGTCAAGGTATGCCCTGCCCCTAGCGGCGTCCCCGCCGCCAGCAGCGTCGCCCGCCGCGCCACGCCCATGCGTAAATCGCCAAACCAGAGCACTCCTTCGCGCACCTCGCCATCTACAGAGATAAACTCAACTTCCGCATCTTCAGGCAGTTCCGCGTAATCTACCCCTGGGCCGATCTTAACGCCAATATGGGGTATCTGTCGCCCCCAGGTATGCAGCAGCGGCAGTACAGGCGGCTGGTACTGATCCAGGCGGTAAAGGCGTTGACCGCGTTCGTCGCGGCGGGCGGGGTCAAAAAAGATGGCCTGGGGTCGTAGACGACCCCGCCCAGCCAATAGGGTCGGCGACAAGGCGCGCACATCCGTTTCTCGTGGCTGGAAATGCGCGCCATATCCATAAACGGCTACGTTATGCACAGCCATAGCCAGCCGTAGCGCGTCTTGCTCCACGCCAATGACCTGGGCCACGCCTGCCAGGGCGACGGCGTCGCCGCCAATGCCGCAGCATAAATCCAGAATTGCCGTAAAACCAACGGCGGCGAATCTATTGGCGCGATAACGGGCAACGACTTCGGCTGAGGCTTGTTCCAGCGCTTCGCGTGTAAAGAACATGCGCCCGGCGCGGCTGAATTTAGCTGCTGCCCGCTGCCGCAGTAAGGTCGTTTCCAGCAGCGCTTGCGCCTGGGACGGCTCAAGGACCTGGCGCAAACGGCTGGCCCAAGCCAGATGCGTCTGCGGCGAAATGTCAGCCTGGGCTAATTCTGCCAGCCATTTTTCACCTGCCGGACTCAGGAGAAAGCGCAAATCTTGCAGGTTCATGTGATGGGCTTGCCATTTACAGGCAGGAATTACAGGGGATCAGGCTCCAGCAGCAACTGGGGGGCATCTTCTTCAGGCTCCTGGTCGTCAGCAGCCTGAACTGCCGGCAGGCGACCTGCCTGCTGCCGTCCGCAATAAACTTGAAACGGGCAAACGGCGCATTCTGCCAGATTATCGGTCAAGGGCCAGACAGGCTCCGCTGCCGACAATTGGGCTTCCAGGGCGGCAACCTGGTCGGTGAGAAAGCGCCAGTTAACGACGTGCTGTTCCCGGCTGTAACGCATGGTAACGGAAGCAGCCGGGTTAACGGTGTACCAGTATGTGATCTGTACCTGGTCGGGATTGATGGTCTCGCCTGGAGCTAACGCGGGCGCGCCCTCGGTAACCATCACCAGATAGAGGAGCGTCTGCAAATCCTGGCGCAACACCGCTTCGGGGCGGGGGTGCGCTTCCGTTTTCCAGTCAAAAATGTGGGCGCCTCCTTCCGTCAGCACCACCAGATCAAAGCGCCCGGTCAGAAAGTGGCGGCCAATGGGTATCGTCAAGGTGTATTCAGCCAGGCGGCGACCTGCCGGCAATGCCGGCCCCTCTGCCAGAAAAGTACGCCACCAACTCGCCAGGCGTTCGTCAGCAGCAGCGGCGGCGTCAGGAGATGCTGGCAGCCCTAAAAAGTGCCGCTCCAACAGACGATGAAACGCCTGCCCTCTATCCTGCGCCAGTTGCATGCCCGCCGCCCGCGGCGGTGCGGGCCAGGCCAATCGCTCCTGATACCGCAGTTGAAAGCGGCGGCGGCAAGCGGCAAATGTGGCCAGGCGATAGCGGCTGAGAATCAATCGGTCAGGCATACGCACAAGTGTAAGCATACTCCAGGCGATTTGCAACTGGAAGTTCCCCCAGACGAGCTT
>JAGVTM010000290.1 GCA_019136785.1 Chloroflexota bacterium
CAGCGCAGGTGGGAACGCCGCAGATAGGCGATGTTGTGGCGCAAGCGGTCCGGGTAAAACCCGAAATGGAAGTGCACGGAATCCAGATCGGTAATGTCGGGCGTGGTAAAACGATCCATCCAAAATCGGGTGACGGCTGGATGTCGCCACCAGCTAAACAGGATACCTGTTAGCGGGCGAACCAACAAGGGATGGGGCTTGAACAGGATACCAGAGATGCCGGCGCTTGCCAACGCCGCCTGGACAATGTCCACGTAACGCATTTGTTCGGCGCCGCCCAACGATATGGTTCGCCCGATCAGGTCGTAGCGAGCCAACGTAAGCAGCAAACAGCGCACCAGGTCTTCCACCCACAACGGCTGCATAATCACCCTGCCGCCCCCCGGCAGCCAGATCAGGGGCCAACTCCATTGCGCCAGTCCGACAATGTTGTTTAGAAAGCGGTCGTGGCGGCCAAACAGAGTAGCGCTGCGGACAATGGTGTAAGGCAGGTCGCTGCGGCGCACTAGCTCTTCTTGCTCTCCTTTAGCCCGCAGCAAGGGGTGCATGGAGTTGGCGTCGGCGTTGAGGCGGCTGACGACGAGGAGACGGCGTACCTGGGCGTGCCGGCATTCTTCTAACAACCGCGCCGCCCCTTCCACATCCACGTGCTGCAAGGCGCGCGCCCGCCCCTTGCTTTCCGCGCCCGCCAGGTGAATAACGGTGTCCACGTCAGCCAGTTGGGTACGCAGGGCGTGGGGATCGTTAATGCGACCGGTGTAAGGCTTTGCCGGCATCTCCCGCTCCGCCAGCGCCTTCATGACCGACTTACCCACAAATCCCGTTGCCCCAGTAACCAGAATCATCAGCCTATCCTTTCTCAGGCATCACGCGCCGGTGAACAGAAAAGTGCGCTGCGCCTCTTTACTCCTCCTGATTATACCGCCATCAGGTATAATCTCCCCATGCGGATTGCACTAATTGGGCCCACTTATCCCTACCGCGGCGGTATTGCCCACTACACGACGCTACTGGCGCGCGCCTGGCGGCAGCGGCAAACGGTGCGCCTTATCTCCTTTTCCCGCCAATATCCCCGCTGGCTCTTCCCCGGTCAGAGCGACCGCGACCCCAGCCAGCAGCCGCTACAAACGGAAGCCGACTATTGGATTGATGGCATCAACCCCCTGACCTGGTGGCAAACGGCGCGGCGACTGCGCGCCTGGCAGCCGCAGGCGGTCGTCTTCTCCTGGTGGGTTCCCTTTTGGGCGCCCGCCTGGGCCACATTAACCTGGCTGCTGCAGCGCGCTCCCCAGCCGCCGCGCCTGCTGTTTATCTGCCACAACGTGCTGCCGCACGAATCCGCGCCATTGGATCGGGCGGCAGTGAGACTGGCGCTGGGGCGCGGCGACGGTTTTCTGGCGCATTCGCAGGCAGACGCCGCCCTGCTGCGCCAGATTTTTCCGCAGGCGCGGCTGGCAGTGGCCGCCATGCCCTCCTTTGCCGAATTGGGGCGCGCGGCAGCGCCAGCCCCCCTGCCCGTGACTCTGCCTGCCGACCGGCCGCTGCTGCTCTTTTTCGGGTTTGTGCGGCCTTATAAGGGATTAGATGTGCTGCTGGCGGCGCTGCCGGCAGTGCTGGCGCAGCAGCCTGTCCATTTGCTGGTAGCGGGCGAGTTCTGGCAAGATACGGCTGATTATGGGGCCATGCTGCACCGCCTGGGCGTGGCGGAGGCGGTGACCCTCTGGAACCAATATCTTCCCGACGAGCAGCTTGTGGCTTACGTGCGGCGGGCGGACGTGGTTGTACTGCCCTATCGCCAGGCCACCCAGAGCGCCGTGATCCAGGTAGCCCTGGGGCAGGGCACGCCCGTCATCACCACCAACGTGGGCGGGCTGGCAGAAGCGGTGCAAGACGGGCGCACGGGCCTGATCGCGCCGCCTGACGACCCGGCGGCGCTGGCGGCAGCCATCAACCGCTTCTTCCGCGAAGATTTAGGGCCTCCCCTGCGGGCGCACATTGCCCAGATACAGGCGCACTCCTCGTGGGAGCAGTTAGTGGACGCTTTGGAGTCGTTGCTCTGAGGGGCGGGCAAACCTACCGCCGCTTTTGCAGGGCAAAGCTCACGCGCCGCCAGCGCGTACCCAACGCTTGTTCGTGCCCAACGGATGAGCGGCAACAGCGCCGCGGGCTGCCACCAGGGGGACAATTGAATCCAGAAATTTTATAGGGGGTAACAGTTTCGCCCATTCGCCCAGATTCCCTTCGCTCCCACAAAATGAAACGCACCCTTTGGCTAACCCCTATCTGTCTGGAATAGTCGCCCACAAGGCTAATTGCGCCAGATACGTTTGCAGGGCGACGCTCCAGGAAGGTAGCCAGCCATTGGTATAATGACTGGCAGCGGCTTCCATAGGGGGGCGGGGCGCCAGGCGGGGAAAGTGCGTGGACGGTACAGGGACAACGTCTGTCGCCAATCCTGCCAGACGCACAATTTCAGCGGCAAGCTGGTAGCGAGTCACCGGACTGCCACTGTTGACCAGGTGCACCACACCGCGCTGCCCATCCAGAAGCAACCGCTCCAGACCCGGCGCCAGATCATCTGTGAAGGTGGGGGAACCCGTCTTATCATCCACCACCGCCAGCCGCGCGCGCTGCTGCGCCAGGCTCAATATCTTGCTCACAAATTTCTTGTCCGCCGGGCCGCCGCCAAAGAGCCAGCCGCTGCGCACAATTAGATGGTGCGGCAGTGTTGCCGCTATCTGTTCCGCCTGCCATTTGCTTTGCCCATAGACGTTGACGGGAGCAGGCAAATCATCTTCCAGGTAGGGGGAGGTTTTGCGCCCATCAAAAACGGCAATGCTGCTCATCAAGAGTAGGGGCGCGTCTAAATCCTGGCAGACGGCGGCTAAGTGGGCTACGGCGGTGGTGTTCACCTGGTACGCCAGTTCAGGCTGTTGCTGGCACAGGTCAACGTCCGTCAAAGCCGCCAGGTGCAGCACCCAATCGGGGCGGGCTTGCGTCACCTGGCGGCGCAGGGCGCGCTCGTCACAAATGTCCAGTTCGGCGCGGGTGGGGGCAATGACGTCGTGGTAAAGGCGAAAATGCCGGCACACACTCTGCCCCAACATTCCCGCCCCCCCGGTAACAAAAATTCTCATCCGTCTGTTCGGCACCAGTTGCACCTGTTTTGCTTTGCCTCTCAACGTGAAACTCTTTTATCCGCCCACTGCCCATTGTCTGTTATAATACCGGTTCGGCGCAGACGCCAGAAGCGGCTCTATCTTTTTCTACGCAGACACTCATGCTCAATGATTGCCATCATTATCCCCAGCTTGAACTCCCCCTTAATTGATCGTGTGCTGACGGCCGTCTGGGAACAACCAGATGCCGCGCAAATAGCCGAAGTGTGGGTAGTCGGGCGGGATGCGCCCGGCTTACT
>JAGVTM010000242.1 GCA_019136785.1 Chloroflexota bacterium
CAGTAGCGCCGCCAGCCAGCAGCGACGGGAACCAGCCGGCGCCGTTGCCCCACATGCAATCCACCAGCACCTTGAAGCCAGCCGCCTGAATGGGTTCCAGATCTACCAGACGGTGCAGTTGCTCAACGTAAGCCGGGCGGGCGTCAAATACGGTCACCAAGCCATCGCTGCGGGCATCATCCAGCCTCATGCGCTGCACGCCTGCCATCCCATCGGGGATCAGACGCTCAATCTGATGCAGTTGCGCCGGGGCAATGGCTCCGCCATGGGGATCGCGCACCTTAAAGCCGCAATCCTCTGGTGGGTTGTGGCTGGCAGTGATGTTGATGGCGCCGCCCGCGCCTTTGTCTACCACTGCGTAAGAAATCGTAGGCGTTGGGGTGGCGTCATGGGTCAGCCAGACGTGAATCCCATTGGCTGCCAGGACTTCGGCGGCGGCGGCGGCGAAGTTGTTGGCGTGGAAGCGTTTGTCGTAGCCAATGATCGCGCCTTTTTCAGCCAGTCCTACCTGCTGTAAATAAGCGGCGAATCCCTGGGCGCAGCGGCGCACGCTGTCAAAGGTGTAATCCTCGGCAATGCGTCCGCGCCAGCCGTCGGTGCCGAATTTGATGGTGTGCATGGGGAGGTTCTCCTTCGAAAAATAGTGGTGAGTGGCGAGTGGTCGGTGGACCACCCATCAAACAAAGCTGCGTCATGGTTCGGCTGTACTCACCACAAGCCTGCGAAATCCTATTTTCATTCTTCGTGGTGCGCTCCTTTGAAAAAAGCCTCACGCGGAGACGCGGAGAGAATGTAGGACGAACTGTTAGTCTGTCCGCGCCAACTTGCAGTTTGCGTTATGAATTTACGTGGCGCGTCCCGCGCAGGGGCAACTCCTTGAAGATTATCGTCAGTGAGCAGGGGATAGGGATCAGCCGGCGAACTGGTTCACATGGGTGTGCCGCCATCCTCTACCATTTTTGTGTCCGCGTCCACCATCATTCGCACAAGCTCGGCAAAGGTAACGCGCGGCTCCCATCCGAGTTCACGACCGGCTTTACTGGCATCTCCAACCAGCAAATCAACTTCGGCTGGGCGCATGAAGCGTGGGTCTTGCACGACGTAATCTCGCCAGTCCAGGTTGACGTAGCCAAAAGCCTCTTCCAGGAAATCCTGCACGGAATGGGTTTCACCTGTGGCCACGACGTAATCGGCGGGATCGTCGCGCTGCAACATGCGCCACATGGCGTCTACGTAATCGCCAGCAAAGCCCCAGTCGCGGCGGGAATCGAGATTACCCAGGCGCAATTCGTGAGCCAATCCGAGCTTGATTTTGGCGACGTGGTGGGTGATTTTGCGGGTGACGAACTCCAGACCACGACGGGGACTCTCATGGTTAAAGAGGATGCCCGAAACGGCATGCAAATTGTAGCTTTCGCGGTAGTTAACGGTAATCCAATGACCGTAAACCTTGGCCACGCCGTAAGGGCTGCGCGGGTAGAAAGGGGTTGTCTCTTTTTGCGGCACTTCGCGCACTTTGCCAAACATCTCGCTGGAGCTGGCCTGATAGAAACGAATCTGGGGGTTGACAATGCGGACAGCATCCAGGAGGCGGGTCACGCCCAGCGCCGTGACTTCACCCGTAAACACGGGCTGCGTCCAGGAAGTCTGGACAAAGGACTGGGCTGCCAGGTTATAGATTTCGTCATGGCGGTGTTCTTCCAGGATGTGGATCAGGGAAATCTGGTCAAGCAGGTCGCCGTTTACCAGCGTAATCTTGTCTTGAATGTGCATCAGGCGGTGGAAATTGATGGTGCTGGTGCGGCGCACCATGCCCACGACATCATAGCCTTGCCTTAATAAGAATTCAGCCAGGTAGGAACCATCCTGACCAGTGATACCAGTAATTAATGCTTTGGGCACGTAGCCTCCTTCAAAAATAGTGGTGAGTGGCGAGTGATCAGTGGTCAGTGGAGCCGCTCCCAAACCGCCCACTCATTCGTGTAACTGCGTCAAAACTTGATTCCAAAATTTCATCTGCTGACCACGCCCGTAGACGTGGGGATTATAGCCCAGGCAAGGAGGTGGTCAAGGTAGGGGGTCTTCCCACCAGACCATAGGAGTCAGCCAGAGTCTAGGAATCCGGGGTGGCGCATGAAGTTGTAAACGATGTGCGAGTGGGTACGGCGGATGGATGCCGGCATCCACCACTCCAACCGCGCATACCGGCCTAACCCCCACATAGCCGCCGCTTCCAGCCAGCCGCGGCTGGCCTGGGCTCGCTGCGTCTCGCTGCGGACGACGCCCGGCGGGAATGGGGGCATGTCAATGTAGCCGGTTGTGCTGTGCCAGCCGGGGTTCTGGCTTAAAGCAGCCACTTCTGCCAGACGCAGCCCGTTCAAGCCACTCAAACTGGTATGTCCTGGATTGTCCGCGTTGGGGCAGAAGAGCGCCAACGCAGGCGATAAAGCCTGCAGACGGTTCACGTAGGCGCTTTGGACAGCAGCGGGCAGCCGCTGCAACAGTTCTGAAGAAAGAATCAGGTCAAAATCGCCTGTGAGTTCTGCAACTTGCGACCAATCTGCTACCAGGGTGAAAACGGGGGCAAATGCCGGCAGCAGCCCCTTCGTCTGAGCCGCTGGCAGCGCTGCCTGCGCCTTTTGCAGGGCAACAGGTCGCTCATCGGCTATCGTTAATTCTGCGCCCCATTCGGCAGCCAGCAGCCAGAAATCAAAGCTGAGGCCATATTTTTGGGGCAAGCCAGCAATCAGGAGGCGGCGGGGGCGGAAGCGCGGCGGCAGCCAGCGAGACAGCGCCAGCCGTTTGGCGAAATATTCATAAGCCGTCCCCACGCCTTCGCCCTCAGCCAGGGCCAGCGGGTACAGTGATTTGATGGAGCGGTAGGGCAGCCTGGGCATGAATGACCTATTCAGCGGGAATCTCGTACTTCATCACCGGACGATAGACGCAGGTGCAGCGCCGTCCCAGGGTGCAGCCGGGCAGGGGCACACGGGGGGCGTCATCGGGCGCATATACCTGGGCGGCAGGGAGCACTCTGGCAGCTGGGCAGCAGTCCGGCTGCGTTTCCAGGCGCACGCCGGCAATGGAACCACCAGCCTTCATACCCAGTTTGTAAGCCGCCAGCGTCTTCTCAGCATAGTTGTCTGGTTTTTCCATTGCGTGTTGGAACTTGTTTAACCAATCAAAAGCCATAGGCGCACCTTAAGCGAAGGGAGAAGAGAGGAAAAGGAAGTGGAGGGGTTATAGCAATTTGCCCTGTTCTTGATACCAGGCGATGGCGCGGGTTATGCCGGCAGGCAAATCCACTTCAGGCTGATAACCAAGCTGGCGTTGGGCTTTGGCGTAGGAGAAGCGACGGCTTTCGCTGAAAAAGGCCACACCTGTGCGGCTGAGGGGAACGGGGCGCT